>JAZUFN010000233.1:0-11142 GCA_045640725.1 Lachnospiraceae bacterium | reverse complement strand
CGAATTTACCGCCGGCATGCAGAATGGTATATACTACTCTGACAGTGGGAATACCCTTGGTAGGGTGAATATCTACCGGCACACCACGACCAAAATCGGTTATCTCTATGCCACCATCCTTACGTAGAGTTACATCTATTCTTTTACAAAAGCCTGCCAAATGTTCATCAATACCGTTATCCAGGATTTCCCAGATCATGTGGTGAAGACCACGACTTCCGGTAGAACCAATATACATACCGGGACGCTTTCTAACGGCCTCCAATCCCTCCAGTACTACGATTTGACTTCCATCATAATTAGCTGTTTTTCCTGACATCTAACACCCCTTAAAACTTTGTTTAACTTACTGCATCTTTCTGAAAGCATACTCCAACAGTCTCACAGACTGCTTGGCAGTATTGACTCTGGAATTGCTCTTATCCTGATTCTTTAGGTAAATAACCACCAATTCTTCTCCCTTGGCATTTCTGCCTGCCAGTGCCAGGCAGTTACCTGCCCAATCGGTGAAGCCTGTTTTAATACCCTCAGCCACAAAATAAGCGCTTTTGAAATTTTCAGGATCAGAAACCGGCTTTACTCCATTGGTTATGGTAAGTGCCTTTAATCCAGCCCTGCCATTCAGTGTATAGGTCGGAGTCCCCACTATCTCCCGCATAAGAGGATTTTTCATGCAGGCTCTGGCAAGTATTGCCAGGTCATTAGCTGTAGTGGTAATATTCCCCTGATCCATATAGTAGAGATTCTGCTTCTTATATTCCTGATTTTTACCCAGGTCATCTGCTCCCACAGCATTATCAAAGTATGTATCGTTCATACCCAGCTCTTTGGCCTTGGCATTCATCATATCATTAAAAGCCTGCAGAGAACCACCACCCATGGTCCAGGCAAGAGCATCCGCCATATCAGCCGCACTCATCATCATCAGAAGATGTATCATCTCGTCTACGGTAAATTCTGTGCCAAAAGGAACTATATAGCTGCCTCCGGCTATTTTACTGTGGGCATCGGAAAGGGTAGTCATATCATTATCCAGTCCGTATACTCTCTGGGCTTCTTCTCCGTCAATCACCTCAGTCACACGTCCTGCTTCAATAAAGCTGGTCTCATACTGCCATCTTCCTGCCACTTCAGGATAGGCAATAACCTGTGAAAAATCCAGATTTTCACAGGTCAAAAGACCTGTCATCATTTTGGTAAGAGATGCCGGATAAAGCTTTGCATCTGCATTATCTGAGTAGAGTATCTTTCCGGTCTTTACATCAATGATAGCAAAAGCGCCACCGGTAAACCCGGCATACTGAGTAATAGTCTGATCCAGGCTGTCTCTGGGATCAGGTGTGGGAGTAGGGAACTTCTGAGCATACTGGCTCTCAGTCAGCAGATAAGTGCCTGATGCGTAGGCTACTCTATCGTTATACTCCAGTCTTAGCCATCCGTTATTACACTGTCCGGTAACTATAACCCTTTCACCTTTTTTAAGCTTACCTATTATCTCATACTTCGTGGCCGGTCCTTGTCGCACGTTTAAAGAATCGGTAGACACATAAGTAGTTCTTTCAATGTCCGTAACCGTATACTCCGGCTTTGGTGTAGGAGTACTGGTATTAGTGGGTAATGGTGTATTGGTGGGTAATGGTGTATTGGTAGGTAATGGCGTATCTGTAGGCAGTGGTGTTATGGTAGGAGTAGGTGTAGGTGCGGATGAAGGCACAATCACCGTCTCACCACTGCAGGCAGACATAACCATAAGAATAATCGAAATAAACAGAATTGTCAGATTTTGTTTTAATACTTTCATATTTCTTCCCCAATAATATAGCTACTTCCAAATAGTAACTGTCTTAAAGAACTCCACAAGTCCCATGGCTATTCCTTCTGCTATCCTTTGCTGATAAGCATCATCCAAAAGCTTTTCCAGCTCATCAGGATTAGTCATAAAGCCACACTCGATAAGTGCTGTAGGCTTATTGGCTTTCGGTATGGCCAAGCCATCATCCTCCGGCTTATAGGACTCATTGTATACCTTGATACGCCTGAAGCCTGTAGCTTCTGTTACTGCATCCAGCAGGCAGGCGCTTAATTCATCGGAGTATTCATTCCAACGACTGTTACACCACACTTGCGTGCCGTGGACATCCGGATCCGTAACAGTATTCTGATGAATACTTACAAATGCGTCAGCATTAGACTTATTAGCCATTTCCCGACGAGCCACCAGATCGGCTATATTGCCAGGACTGGCCTGTACGCATTTGTCTTCCTCTCTGGTCATCCGGACTTCAAAGCCGGCTGTTTCCAATATATTTCTTAGCTTAAGCGCAATATCCAGATTGATAAAATCTTCCCATCGCAATATCCCCATGGAGTCAAAAACGTAAGCTCCGGTATGTATTCCTTTTCCTCCATCTTCCCTGGCGCCTTCAGGATTGAAGCCGTGTCCTGCATCAATCAGCACGACAGGTTTTCTTTCGTGACTTTGCACCTCTGCTGTCAGAAGCTGAGTAAATGTGGGACTGGGTGTTGGAGCAGGAGTATCTGTAGGCTTAGCTCCGTTATCAACAGTCTGTGTAGGGATAGGCGTAGTAGTATTCCCCACCCCGTTTTTTATATTTACAACTGTTGCAATAAACCATACAACACTGACCGCTGCCAGCAAAAGAACAGATGTAACAAGGCCTGCAACGATATTTTTTCTTCTTTGCATGCCTCTTTCATAATTTGATCTACGTCCACTACGTCCGACGTACCTATTATATCTGTTAAAATTGCTTCTGTTGGAACGGCTCATTTCCCAGTTATCTCCTTTTATGGAACGAAGTGGAATAAATGGAGAACTCCTCAATTCTCACTGCTATACTTCATGAGAATCTCCTTCATAAAATCATAAGTCTTTAATGCATTTTCGTTATCAATAGCTGTCATATCCACATCATTTAAATGTGCAACAGCATTGTCAAGTCTCAGCTTGTGTGCCTCATTGAGCTGAACCTTGTACTTTACTGTACTTCCGGCAGCCGCTTCCTTGGCATTGGCTTCTGCTACAGCTATTTCTGCAGGAACAATGACATCTCTATATATATCATTAAATTCCACACAAAGTGAAAGGTAATCCAAAAAGGCCTTTGTACTCTTGGCGTCGGCTACCAAAAGCTGGCTGTTCAGATCAGTAATAGTACTTTGTAAAGTATCTATTTTACTCTGCATTTCATTGATTCTTTCGGCGTCAGTAGTGACCTGTGTCCCTATCTCTGCCACTTTCTCATTATACTTCTGCTTTAAGCCCTCTTCAATCTGAGGGATAGCCAGGAAATAAAGTACCAGTATGCCTACCAGAACACCCACAAAAAACAGACCGAAGGCCATGAAATTCGGACGATTGTCATCAGTATATATTCTGGCATTTCTTTCCGGTGTAAAAGAACTTTCAATATCATCATCCACGGATATTTCGTTCTTTCCGCCGGGATTGTCCAGATCAAGGGCCTTTTTGATTTCTGTCATGTATCTTCTGGCAGTAACACAGCCCACGTCCTTTTTAAGAACCAATTTAACTATTTTTCTGGCCTTTTCATACTCACAATTGTGTATATAAATAAGAGCCATTAAAAGGTAGGCTTTTTGAAAACGTGAATTTTCTTTTATTACCTTTTTTAGCTGAATAAGAGACAGATCGTAATTTCCATTGTTCAGCATATCCAGTGCCTGGTTAAATTTTCTGATGGCATTGGTATCAGTACGGAAAGACTCTCCATCTGCCTGGACCTTATCCAAAAGTTCAGATGCCGGATTATCTTCTTTTACGATATTGGAGCTGATAACCCAGTGTACAATAGCCTGAACAGTCTCACCCAGCTCATAATAAACCAAGCCCAGAAGATTCCTGGCATTTATATTCTCTTTATTGTAGTCTAAGCTAAGCTTAAGCGCAGTTACAGCACCGGTAAGATTCCTGGCAACAGCACAATCTAAGCCCTCATTGTAGTACCTGTTGGAAAGCTTTTTCAGTCCCTCCAGGGCACTGACATCTGCTCCGCAGCCCGGACATCTTCTACGATTTTCATAAAGCTTAGCCCCGCAATTAGGACAAATCATTATTTGCCGGCCCCCCTGGAGTTGTTAATCTTTTCAATGATATCCGACATATCTGTCATATCGGTCTTGAAAATGGCCTCTTCTGCCTCTTCGATTTCAAGACTTTTCTGGAATTTTTTCAGTTCTTCTTCGTAATTAAGCATATCTTTCCTTTTCCATTTATAAACCCGCACAGCCCCCGAGTATCCCCGGGGGCAAAGGTTATTTTACTTTGATAAAGCAGCAAGTCTTTCTTCAACCTGCTTCAACATATCGCGGTAGTTATTCAACTTTTCTTTTTCTTCAGCAATCTTCTTTTCAGGCGCCTTGGATACGAAATTAGGATTGGACAGCATACCTTCGCATCTCTTAATCTCGCCTGTAAGTCTTCCCTGCTCTTTTGTGAGTCTCTCGATTTCTTTATCTATATCTACCAAATCGGCAAACGGGATAAAGAGCGTAGCACCCGGAAGTGCTGTAGATACAGCATCATCTGCTATTCCGGTCTTATCAGCCTGAATCTTTACACCGGAAGCGTAGCCTAAAGTGCCAAAGAATACACGGCTGGCATCAAAAATGTCTCGTATCTCCTGATCAGCAGAAACCACAAATACCTCTGCCTTTCTTGAAGGCGGTACATTCATGCCTGTACGGAGCTCTCTGATACCCTTAACGGCTTCCTTAATCGTCTCTACAGCCTTTTCCTTGGCTTCATCATTAAGTTCTTCGTTAAATACCGGCCAGGAAGATATCATGATGGAAGGATCACTCTCCAGATTTCCCTCGTACTCCTTAAGTGTACAGAAAATCTCTTCCGTAACAAATGGCATATATGGGTGAAGGAGCTTAAGTGCATTGGTAAGCGTGTATCTCAGTGTCCAGATAGCTGCCTTTTTTGATGCAGCATTGTCACCGTAGAGACGTGGCTTAACCATCTCAATATACCAGTCACAGAAGTCATCCCAAATAAAGTCGTTAACCTTCTGAGCTGCCACACCCAGCTCAAACTGATCCAGATTGGCAGTTACTTCACGAATACAGGTATTAAGCTTGGTAAGAATCCATTTATCAGCATCTTCCAGAAGAGTCTTGTCTATATCCTTATCATTGGCTGCGATGCCTTCCTCTTCCAGCTTGTCCATATTCATCATAATGAAACGGGATGCATTCCATACTTTATTGGCAAAATTACGACTGGCTTCTATTCTCTCCCAGTAAAAACGCATATCATTACCGGGTGCGTTGCCTGTAATCAGGGTAAATCTGAGAGCATCAGCGCCATACTTATCAATAACTTCCAGAGGGTCAATACCATTTCCCAGAGACTTACTCATCTTTCTACCCTGGGAATCACGTACAAGTCCATGGAAAAGAACTGTATGGAAAGGTCTCTGGCCTGTATGTGCATAACCTGAGAAAATCATTCTGAATACCCAGAAGAAAATAATATCGTATCCTGTAACCAGTACGTCTGTAGGATAGAAATACTTAAGATCCTCAGTCTGGTCAGGCCATCCAAGAGTAGAAAATGGCCAAAGTGCTGATGAGAACCAGGTATCCAGTGTGTCCGGATCCTGAGTAAGCTTGCTGCTGCCACACTTTGAACACTTGCATGGAGCATTCTTTGTCTTGGCTACCATGATTTCTCCACAGTCATCACAGTACCAGGCAGGAATTCTGTGTCCCCACCAAAGCTGACGGGAAATACACCAGTCACGCATGTTATCAGTCCAGTTATAGTAGGTCTTTTCCAGTCTCTCCGGGATAAGTGTAATCTCTTTACTGCGAACTGCTTCTGCTGCAGGCTTGGTCAGCTCTTCCATTTTTACGAACCACTGCTTTTTGATAAGTGGCTCAACAGTATTGTGACATCTGTAGCAGGTACCTACATTATGGCTGTAGTCCTCAATCTTTACCAGAAGGCCCATCTCATCCAGCTCTTTAACAATCTGCTTACGAGCTTCATAGCGGTCCATTCCGGCAAACTTACCACCATTTTCATTAATGGTAGCATCATCATTCATAATATTAATCTCAGGAAGCTGGTGACGACGTCCAACCTCGAAATCATTAGGATCATGGGCAGGAGTAATCTTAACTACGCCTGTTCCAAAATCCATCTCAACATAATCATCGGCAACAATAGGAATCTGACGCTCAACAAAAGGAAGGAACAGCATCTTGCCTACCAGGTCCTTGTATCTGTCATCCTTTGGATTGACTGCTACTGCAGTATCACCCAGCATTGTCTCGGGACGGGTAGTAGCAAACTGTAAAAATCTGCTGGTAGATACACTGCCATCCTCTTCAATAAGAGGATACTTAATATGCCAAAAATGACCGGCCTGATCCTCGTATTCTACTTCAGCATCAGATATGGAAGTCTTACATACAGGGCACCAGTTAACTATACGTGAACCCTTGTAGATAAGGCCCTTCTCATACATATTAACAAAATCTTCTTCAACGGCCTTGTTCCAGCCCTCGTCCATGGTGAAACGCTCTCTGTCCCAGTCACAGGATGAGCCCAGCTTTTTAAGCTGAGAAACAATACGTCCGCCGTACTCTTCTTTCCATGCCCAGGCACGCTCCAAAAACTTTTCACGTCCCAGCTCTTCCTTGCTGGTACCCTCAGCCTTTAATTTCTCAACGATTTTCGCCTCGGTGGCAATGGACGCATGGTCTGTACCGGGCTGCCAAAGGGCATTATATCCCTGCATTCTTTTATAACGGATAAGAATATCCTGCATAGTATTGTCAAGAGCATGGCCCATATGCAGCTGACCTGTAATATTTGGAGGCGGAATTACAATAGTAAATGGCTTCTTCTTTGAATCCGGCTCAGCATGAAAATACTTATTGTCTATCCATTTTTTGTATAAACGATCCTCAATAGCCGAAGGATCATAATTTTTTTCCAGTTCTTTCTTCATTTTATATTGCCTTTCTGTATCTTCTAAAACTCTAATGTGGAATTGTAACATAATCCCGGCTTTTGGTCAAAGGTTTATGCAAATCCCTTTTATATGCTTTTAAAGGGCCAGGTGATATCTGTCCATAATCATCCTGGTCTCATAAGCATGCTGAGGATTATTTTCCACGTATGACTTAAGGGCGGCTCTGGAATTTCCGGCCTGATCGGTATTCAGATCAATGGTATTCCTAAGCTTCTGTCTTCTGACGTTAAGTCTGTGACGTACCTCCACCATTTCTCTCTCATCCAAAAGTGCCTCACACTGGCAGACCCATATATCCGCATCCTGTACGCCTATTGCCTTCAATCGCTTTTTCAAGTCTTCATTATAAAAGTCAATCAGCTCTTCAGCCTTTTTAAATCTGCGTTCCTCTTCCAGTATACGCTTATATTCAGCGTAGTTGGATTTAAGCTCTCTGGAAGATTGGACATAGAATTTTTCATAGCTGTAATCCAATACGTTTACCACATTCACGTACTTTATTTTTACCTTATTTAAAAGGAAAATAGCTCTGGACAGCTTGGCCTCATTCCCCTTAAGCTCTGCCTGATTTTTTCTGTGAGAAAGCAGAAACCAGGCTGCACTGCCGGCACCGAATACTGCCACCAGCACATACACGAAAGTCACCTGTATCTTAAGCGTTTGCTGAACATAAATCAAAGTAATCAGTATCAACAAAATAAAAGCTGCTACGGCAGTAAGTATCTTTCTGTTCCAGTCACCACGATTAATGGAATCATTGATTTCATAATCTAAAGCATCTCTTTCGCTTTCCAGAGTCCTTAAATCCGATTCTACCACCTTCAGATAAGATTCATTTTTCTCCATCTCCTCCAGCTGCTCATCCATATCCTCATAACAGGCCTCGATGGCTGATTTCTGACTGATGGTAATCTTGGAAGGAGTTCGCGTCATTTTTTCCCGCTCGCCATTTAAATTAATAATGCGCTTGGCACTCTCATTAATTTCTTCTCTTCCCTTGTCAGAGGCCATGTCAATTTTTTGAATGTCAGACAGGTACTCAGTCACCACCTGATATTCTCTTTTGGCCTCTGCCATATGCTGCTCGGAGCCTGCAATAATCTCGCAATGACTGCAAACAAAGCCCTCCCGGTCTTCATAGTTGTCAAAAGACTGAGGGACTCGCACAGTACGTATATCCAAGTCTGTCTTATCCTTTTTCGATTTTCTGTTTTTAAAGAAATCAAAAAGTTTCATTTTTCTTCCCTATTCATTGTTTCTTCTGTATTGTTCTTTCATTTCAGTAGTAAGCTGCTCTATGGTCTGAGCGAAGTCCTTGTATTTTCCCGCTTTCATATTTTCCACAGCCTGAGCCAGTTCTATAAGTTCCGGAACAGTCTCGGCCTCCAGCTCGGTATGAAAAAGAGCCGCATTCATCCACTCTGCCGTCTCTTCGGATATCTTGTAGATATCAAGAGCTGCCCTGTATTCCTCATCATTTTCACCAAATTTCAGGGCCAGCAGATAAGATTTCATTGACTCGTCCCTGTTATTTCTCTCATAGGCTTCTCTGAAATAATCCGCAGCCTCCAAAAAACCTGCGGTATGGAGAGTAGCTACTCCCATATTGTGATAGATGTCGCCCAGTGTCTCATTGGTAATCTTATATGAATTGGAATCCTTAATCAAATTTCTGTAATTAATCAAGGCGTTTTTATAATTTTCTATCTGTAAATATGAATCTGCTTTAGTCTTGACTCGCACCCATTCTTCTGACTTTTCCACTTTGGAGAACTCATTAATAAGCTCTTCTATCTCGTCCTTTACCATATAATCTGACGAACAGAAGACTACAGTCATAAGGTCCCTTAAGGGGGCTCCTCTGTCTATTTGAATAGCCAATCTGCTGGCACGCTCTCTGAGTCCCAGCTCATTTTCAATAAATGCAGGCAGGTCCTTATCATAGAGGAAGTCCTCGCAAAGCTCAGGATTTTTCAGTACGCAAAAAGCAAGCTCCTCAATCGAATGGATTCGAAGCTTTGAGTTTTTTAATAGGTATGGAGTTTTAGAATAATTACCTGTGGTAATAATTACTTTTCCCATATGAATCCCTTGTCCGCTTGCATTTCTTTACAGCTTTACAATCTGCTCCCATACCCTGAAGCTGGCCGGATATATGTCTCCAAAGCCCATGTCCCTTACCTTTATCACTATGGTATATAAGTCCAAAAAACTCAAGGTTATCTGCAGACGATTGGTCTTATTTTCCCTGATTTCCAGCTCATCCAGGACGAAAGAAATAGTCTTCCTCTCACCTGTCCTCATATCTTTCACGTGGAATATCAGCTCTCTGGTATCATCCGGAATCACCGAAATAGTACGCTTGGCCTGCAGCAACGGACTGCCTGCCGGCAGGAGCATTACTTCATCTATAACGGCATCCTTGTACCCTTCCATACTGACAGCGTGAAAAATACTGCCATCGTTTATATATTTGTCTCCAACGCCTTCATTGACTGCCCTGGTACAGGCTCCCGATGAATAAAGATTTTGTCCTGAAAAAATCTTCATTCGCTCTGAAGCGTAACCCTTGAGGACATTCTTTATTCTCTCATCACCTATGCTGCGTCCTGTAACATAAAGTACAGATATAGGCCTTACAAAAGTCATGGCCATGCTGATAATGTTTTCAAAGGTCTGAACTTTTTCTTCAATGCCTTCTATACTTTCCAGACTCTGCTTGGCAATAAGGTCAGCAGTCTCGCTCCTTACGTAGCCCGGTGCTCCCAGACGATTATCAGCCGGCACATAGGAGTATATACATGCGCCGTCAGAATCCAGATCAATGGTAGCAGCCTTTGTTTTTCTGCGTTCTTCGCCGGAGCCCACCATGTAATAAAGAAAGGCATTGGCATGATTGATGATACTGAACTGGCTGTCCAAAAAGCCCAAAAGCCTGAGGGCTGAAGTGATATGCTCTTCATCCACCGGATTCATGCGCTCGCCCGTAATACAGAGCCTGGCTATCTGGGCTCCTCCATAATACTTTTTAACAGCTCCCAGCACATCTCCCAAAAAGCCTGCCAAAAGCTCTCTTACATCGTATTCTTTTCCTTGCAGGGTCACCTTTTCCTTGACACCACTGCCATATAACAGGGACACACCGTTCACTTTATTATTCAGGCTGTACTCCAATCCCTCATGACCGGCCAGAAAAACGCCCTCCTCCAGTGGTACCACAAAAAGTGGTATATGGTCTCCCTGGGACTTTTTGGGCACGCTAAAAGTCTTTGGGCTACGGTCTTCCTCTGCCCAAAGTCCTACGAATACCTCTGATTCAAAAAAATCAAGTCCTACCATCAGGGATGCCATAGTGTTCTCCTATTACAGATCTTTATAGCGCATTAAAATGTCTCTTCATTGCATACTCGGTAAGATAGTACTGTTCCATCAGCTGGACTGTAGTCTTATAATCCTTCATTTCCATAGCCACCAGAATGTTATTTATCTTATCGTATTTATTTTCTTTTTCGTGCTTATCCTCATCCAGATACTGAGTGCAATGACTCTCGGTAATCTCTTCATTTTCACCATCGTACTCAGTGATAAAGTACTGTAAAGTCTCTCCATGGAAGAGAATCATTTCCTTAACAAAAATGCCGTAACCGCAATCATTCATCTGTTCTACCACCAGGTCAGCACGTTCACCTGTAGTATAGTGGATAGAAACGGTTTTCTTGGGGTCGGTCCTGTATTCCACATAGCACTTATCTACCATAAGAGAAGGAAGTGCTATCTTATCCTTGAAATCCTTGAAAAAGGCAAATACCACCTTTTTCTGCAGGAAATGTCTGATATGAGAATCGGAAAATTCTTTTTCTTCTACCGTCAGCCTATCCTTGCCACTGTAGAACTTCAAAAGTGCCAAAATGCCTATCTTGGAATTTTCCAGTGACGGATCTGCTCTCAGTATTTCGAAAAATTCAGGATTGGTCACTCTGTCCTTAACAAAATATTTGTATGCGGTATAGGAAATATATGCTCTTAACAGCATTCTGTTCTTATTTTTAAAGTAATAGCTGATGAAAACCGAATAGCCGTTTTCAATAAAACTTTCCGTGAAAAGCATCTG
>JAZUFN010000232.1:0-6277 GCA_045640725.1 Lachnospiraceae bacterium | reverse complement strand
AGAAAAATAGGCATATATCTCCTGCCGGTACATACGGATACAGCGAGCCAGGGAGCAAGCGGAGCTAAAAAGTTGACAGTGAGAAACGTCCCCGTGACAAAAAGTTGACAGTGAGAAACGTCCCCTTGACAATTTTTATTTCTTTTTCTTTCTTACTTCATAGGCCGGTCTGACATCAGGGTCCTTAGCGGACTCTTCTGTCACAATAACCTTTAGGATGCTCTCATCAGAAGGCACCTCATACATAGGCTGCAGGAGTATCTTCTCCACAATGGAACGAAGTCCACGGGCACCGGTCTTAAGCTCCAGCGCCTTTCTGGCTATCGTTACCAAAGCTTCATGATCAAAATCAAGTTCCACGCCATCCAGCTCGAAAAGAGCTGCATACTGTTTGGTGATAGCATTCTTAGGCTCTGTCAGGATGCTGACCAAAGCGTTCTCATCCAACTTATCCAGCGCTACAGTAACCGGTACACGACCGATAAACTCCGGGATAAGGCCGAATTTCATCAAATCCTCAGGGATAGCCTGACGGAAAAGATTATTGAGGTTGGCCTCCTCATCCATAAGATTGGCATTGAAGCCAATCATCTTCTTACCAATACGCTGCTTGACGATAGACTCAAGTCCATCAAAAGCTCCACCGCAAATAAAGAGGATATTGGTAGTATCAATACGGATAAACTCCTGATTGGGGTGCTTTCTGCCACCCTGAGGTGGTACAGATGCAATAGTACCCTCCAAAATCTTAAGCAAAGCCTGCTGAACACCTTCGCCTGAAACATCTCTGGTAATAGACACATTTTCGGACTTTTTGGAAATCTTATCTATCTCATCGATATAGATGATGCCGTACTCAGCGCGATCCACATCAAAATCAGCAGCCTGAATAAGCTTTAACAGAATATTTTCTACATCCTCACCTACGTAGCCAGCCTCAGTCAAGGTAGTGGCATCCGCTATAGCAAAAGGAACATTAAGATGCTTGGCCAAAGTCTGAGCCAGATAAGTCTTACCTGAACCTGTAGGCCCCAACATAAGAATATTGGACTTCTGAAGCTCAATATCGGTCTTAGGAGCAAAAAGAATACGCTTATAGTGGTTGTATACCGCTACGGAAAGCACTCTCTTTGCATCATCCTGACCGATGACATACTCGTCGAGATAAGCCTTAATTTCCTGAGGCTTTGATAAGTTAATATCTTTAAATTTTTCGTTTACTTTTTTCTTGTCATTCTGCACTTCATCGAAGTCAGCATCTTCCATCTCTTCATCCAGCATATCTGCACAAAGCTCTACACAGTCGGAACAGATGTATGTATCAGGATGAATCCCGGAGAAAAGCCGAAGTCCCTCTCCTGCTGTCCTTCCACAAAAGGCACAATGCACTTTTGAATCATTTTTCGCCAAAGGTAAACTCCTATCTGCTTGTTACAATCTCGTCTACGAGACCATATGCAACAGCTTCCTCTGCTGTCATATAGTTATCACGCTCTGTATCTCTTTCAATCTCAGTAATGTCTCTGCCGGTATTTTCTGCCAGAATCTGGTTCAGCTTTTTCTTGGTCTTTAAGATATTTTCAGCAACAATCTGAATCTCAGTAGCCTGACCACGAGCACCGCCTGATGGCTGATGAATCATAACTTCAGCATTAGGCAGAATATATCTCTTACCCTTGGTACCACCTGCTAAGAGGAATGCGCCCATGGATGCAGCCATACCCATACAGATAGTAGATACATCACACTTAATGAACTTCATGGTATCGTAAATAGCCATACCTGCAGTAACAGAACCGCCGGGGCTATTGATATACAGTGAAATGTCTTTTTTAGGATCCTCAGCCTCCAGGAAAAGGAGCTGTGCAACAACAAGACTGGCTGTTGTTTCATTTACTTCTTCACCCAGAAAAATGATTCTATCTTTTAAAAGACGTGAATAAATATCGTAAGAACGTTCACCCTTGCTTGTTTGTTCAATGACATAAGGTACAAGACTCATAGTATATACCTCCATTTAAGTATATGATTAATTATACAAGACAGAGGTCAAGCTATACCTGACCTCTGAATTTTATCATTTTAGCATTACTTCTCTACTGCGTTGTCTCTTACAAAATCAAGAGCCTTCTTAACTTCGATGTCTGCAGCAAGGACTTTCTTCTCCTCGTCAGAAATCAGTTCCTTAAGCTTCTCCACTTCCATCTGGTAAGCTGTAGCCATGGACTCGATCTCTTTCTGAATATCTTCCTCAGATGCTGTGAAGCCTTCAGCCTTTGCAACTGCCTCAAGAACAAGTCTGGACTTAATTCTCTGCTCAGCCTGTGGACGAATCTGCTCTAAAAGCTTCTCCTCATTGAGGCCTGTGAACATAAAGTACTGCTCGATTGTAAGGCCCTGGGACTGAATACGCTGAGCAAACTCATCAAACATCTGCTCTGCATTGGAGTCAATCATAGCTGCAGGAATATTCATCTGTGCATTTGCTGCTACTGCATCAACTGCTGCATTTTCCTTAGCTGTAACTGCTGCCTTTTCCTTATCTTCCTTAAGCTTCTTCTCGATGTCAGCCTTGTACTCATCCAGTGTATCAAACTCTGAAACATCCTGTGCAAAATCATCATCAAGCTCCGGAAGCTCCTTGGACTTAATGCCATTTACTTTACACTTAAATACTGCAGGCTTACCTGCAAGGGAAGCCTCCTGGTACTGCTCAGGGAATGTAACGTTAACATCGAATTCATCGCCGATAGAATGACCAATAATCTGATCCTCAAATGTATCGATGAAAGAATGAGAACCGATAACAAGCTCATGATTCTCGCCCTTTCCGCCAGGGAATGCCACTCCATCCATGAAGCCCTCGAAGTCGATAACTGCCATATCGCCATCCTTAACTGCACGATCTGTAACCTCGATCATACGGCTGTTCTGCTCCTGAGCCTTCTTAAGCTCAGCCTCGATATCCTCAGCTGTAACAGTGGTCTCAACCTTATCAATCTCAACGCCCTTATACTGGCCCAGTGTAACCTCAGGCTTAACAGCTACTTCTGCTGAGAAGATAAATTCCTTGCCCTTCTCCAGCTGAACCACATCAATACCCGGACGTGAAACAATCTCAAGACCGGATTCCTTAGCTGCATCAGCATATGCACCTGGAATAAGCTCATTGGCAGCGTCCTCGAAAAATACGCCGGCACCATACATCTTCTCGATAATGCTTCTGGGAGCCTTACCTTTTCTGAAGCCCTGAACATTAATTTTGTTTCTGTTCTTCTGATAAGCCTTCTCACAAGCCTTTTCAAACTCTTCAGCACTAACGGTGATGATAAGCTTTACCATGTTCTTTGCATCAAGATTCTCAACCTTAACCATTTTTAATATTACTCCTTTAAAAAACAATAATTATCATATTATATAATATATGCAAATAGTAGCCTTAGCATTTTAGCAGACATGCCCGGATTTTGCAAGAACTTCTATTAATTCGTCCACAACCTTCTCACATTTATCCATGGTATCAGCCTCTGCCATTACGCGAATAACAGGCTCTGTGCCGGATTCTCTAAGAAGCACACGGCCATCACTGCCCAGGAAAGCCTCAGCCTTCTTGACGCCTTCGATGACCGAAAAGTCTTCTCTGGCTGCCTGCTTATTTTTCACTCTGACATTCTTTAAAAGCTGAGGATATGTCTTCATATCCTTGCTGAGCTCGGAAATAGGCTGTTTGGACTCCAGCATTACTTCCATTATCTTGATGGATGTCAGAATACCATCACCTGTTTTGGCAAATTTGGAGAAAATAATATGTCCGCTGTTTTCCCCGCCTAAAGAATGGTTATTGGCCATCATATTTTCATAGACATATTTATCTCCCACAGCAGTCTGTTCGTATTTAATGCCCTTCTTGTCCAGTGCCTTATAAAGGCCCATATTACTCATAACTGTAGTTACCACTGTATTATTGTTGAGCTCTCCGCGATTGGCCAGGTATACGCCGCACATATACATTATGCGATCACCGTCTACCAGCTGTCCCTTTTCATCCACGCACAAACATCTGTCTGCATCACCATCGTATGCGAAGCCTACATTCAGGTGATTCTCAACTACAAATTCCTGAAGTCTCTCGATATGAGTACTTCCACAGTCCATATTTATATTAAGACCGTTGGGCTCATTGGCCATAACATATGTCTTGGCTCCTAATGCGTCAAAAACTCCCTTGGCAATCGTAGTCGCAGAGCCATTTGATAAGTCAAGTCCCACCTTGACACCTTCAAAAGATCTGGTAGCCAGAGAAATGAGATGTCCGATATAACGATTACGTCCCATAGCAAAGTCAACAGTCCTGCCTATGTTTTCTCTCTTTGCCAAAGGTACTGTGTCCTCTGCGCTATCGATATAATCCTCTATCTCTTTTTCAACATCAGCCTCCAGCTTGTAGCCGGCTCCGTTAATGACCTTAATTCCATTATCATAAAAAGGATTGTGGCTGGCAGTAATCATGATACCGCAATCAAACCCTTCTGAACGTACAACATAAGATACACTTGGTGTAGTAGTAACATGAAGCAGATATACATCTGCTCCGCTGGCAGTAAGTCCAGCAACAAGGGAATATTCGAACATGTAGCTGGATCTTCTTGTATCCTTACCAATAACTACCTTGGCCTTATGGTCTCTGCCATAATACCACCCTAAAAATCTTCCCACTTTAAATGCATGATCTACAGTAAGATCAACGTTAGCTTCCCCTCTGAAGCCATCAGTTCCAAAATACTTTCCCATAATCCGTCCTTTTCAATTTTTTATTATCGTTCACCTATATAGCTGAGAACAATGACATTATTTGACATTACTATTTTACAGGTACTACTTTTTTATTGGATATTACCCTGTTACGTCCTGTAGTTTTAGCCTTGTATAAAAGCTTGTCGGCCTTTCCGTAAAGGCCGTTGAAAGAGACATCACTGGACGCAGTCTCCACGTCACAGCCCACACTGATGGTAACAACAGCTCCCGGGCCTGTGGCATGCTGCAGTCTCAAAGCCTCTACATCGCGCCGAACCTTTTCCGCTAAAGAAATCATTTCGCCAAAGGTCATACCATACATAAATACCAGAAATTCCTCGCCACCGATACGTGAGGCAAAACCGTATTCTCCTACAGAGTTATCAATGGATTTGGCCACCAGCTTCAGGCACTCATCTCCCTGCATATGTCCAAAACCATCATTATAGGCTTTGAAATGGTCGATGTCAATAATCATAACACCTACTGAATCCCCCTGCCTCTGGCAAAGCTCCAGAATAGGCTCTATTTCTCTTTCCAGACCTCTTCTGTTTATAAGACCGGTCAGTGGGTCTATTTCTGCCTGTTTCATTTCTCTTTCGGCCCTGAACTCCTGTCGTGTGAGCCTGGTCTTCATATCGAAAATGTCTCTGGACATTATAAAACTGAAAGCATGAGAAGCAATAACTATTACTATTTGAGAGAACTCCAGCTCCACACCCATATTGGCGCTAATCATCACCACCGCCAAAAGGCCTGCCAGCTCCATAAAGGCGATTATTACTGCAATCACATTGGTGACATACATGGTATATCCCACCAGCAGTACCCCCACACAATAAAAAGCAAGGGAATGTAGCTCTTTCATGGAAATTACAGATAAATAGCAAAGATAGTAAAAATTAAAAATAAGTGCCAGAAATGATACCCTGTCGTAATACTCTTTTGCCTGCTTTCTCATTACAGTAAACAGCAATACCGCAAAAGCAGCTGTCCCCACCGCATAAAAGGCTCCCGGAAGAACAAACTTTGTCAGCGCAGGCTGATGATTCAGTACCAGAGTATTGATAAGTATCAGCACTATTGAGGCTGTTACGGTACAAATCATTGAACACATAAAAGTTCTCTGAACATTGGACGCTGCGATTTTCAGCGTAAACAGCATACGATTATTTTTATTTTTCGGAGTACGACGTTCTGTCACTTTCTTCTCCCCTTAACTGCATATATTAATCCAGATTGGTACTTGTAAAAAGCTGGGAGTAGGATTTACCTATCCGCTTAGCTTCATATAGTCTTCTTTGCTTTTCCAGCACATTGTACAGCTGGGTAATATCGATGGGCTTTGGAATATGCGCATTCATACCGGCTGCTCTTACAGCATTAATATCCTCGGTATATGTATTAGCAGACAAAGCAACAATAGGAACCGCACTGGCATCAGGTCTGGTAAGTGCACGAATTGCCTTTGCAGACTCAATAC
>JAZUFN010000231.1:0-7750 GCA_045640725.1 Lachnospiraceae bacterium | reverse complement strand
TACAGGGTCTGTTGCTACAGGATTCCAGTTACCATTGCCCCAGCCTGCGTCACAGTACATAAGGAAGGCCTGTGTTGCCTGCTCTTCAACTGTAAACTGAACCTCGATGCTTTTAGTAGCCTTGAGAGCAGCGCTATCAATAGGTGGCTTTGTACCTGTATCTCCACCACCGCCGGGATTGTAGATTTCGATTCTTATATTGCCCTTTTCCTCAATATCGCCTACTATAACCTTCTCCTGGTCTACAGCTATTTCTGTGCCGTCACAAAGGACCTTAATATCCTTTATATTGGCAACGATTCCTGCGCTATCCAGATGATACTTATAGCCAAGAATATCCACACAGAAAACCTGTGCACCTTCTACGGCTGCCGGTACTTCATACTTTAAGCTGTATGTGCCGGCTCCGGTAACTACTGTAGTAGCTGATGTATCATCAGCACCCCAATGTCCATTACCCCAGCCGTTATCACAGTACATAAGAAAAGCCGTATAGCCTTCCGTTTCTGCTGCTTTAACATTCTTTGCTTTTCCCATAGCAGGCAGCATAGCTACTACCATGAGGAAGGTAAGAACAAGAGCAGTAACTTTTCTAAAACTCTTTTTCATAAATAACCTCTCCTTTTATGATTTGCGCATCTTGCGCTTAAGGAAATTTTACTCTCCTCGTTCTTTTTTTTATAACCCTAAAAATAGAGATATTTTACATTCTTTTTTTGACACTTAAAAAGGGCGCACCCAAAAAGTGCGCCCTGACTATTCACTTTATTTACAGATCTCCGTCTTTTTCTTTTTCTTCAGCCATAGTGATGGTAAGATTACCATTTCTCTTTCTCAGCTCATCCATGAATTTCTTCTGATCTGCGCCATTTTTAAGCTTTACCTTGTAAGTAAGCTCAAAAAGTGTACCCATATTGGTAGTCTTAACCTTTAAAAGCTTGTGGCTTTCAGTATACTCCTTGAAGAGGTCATCAAAAGCTCCCTGATAGTCCATATCCTCAGGAATGAGAATACGAAGCTGTGTAGCCAGAGGATTTACCGCAAATACCCCCAGCTTGGAAGCTCCTACTACAATAACACAAAGGATAAGTGTAGCAGAAAGTCCTATAGTCAACATGCCAAGTGCTGTGGAAAGACCTGCTGCCATAGACAGGAAAACGAAAGAAATATCACGACCGTTGCCCTGAGCACTTCTGAATCTCACCAGAGCAAATACGCCGCCAAGGGAAATAGCACGGGCAAGATTGCTGCCTATAAGAATAATAACCAAAGTTACAATAGCAGGCAAAATAACCAGTGTGGTAATGAAGGAAAGACTGCGTCTCTCTTTCTCTGCGGAAAAGATATATCCAAAGCACAAAATAACTCCAAGTAATACTGCAAAAAGCATGCAGGCAAGTATCTGACCTGTACCGGTAATACTTGTATCAGGTGTAATTCCAAATAATGATTCTAACATCAACTAATCCTCTCTTTACGCTAATTGTCCGGCTGCACCGTTTTCAACAAATGCCTGTCCGTTATCTCTGGCATAAGTAATACCCATTTGGCAGGCTGCCTTGTTATTGGCCTTAACAAAATTGGTATACTCTGTACCATACTTTGAAAAAGAAGCCTTGTATATCTTCATATCCGACAGAATCTCTGTCATCCAAAGGGGCATGGCATCGGAAATTTTTATCTCCATCAGCCATTCATCTTCACCTATCAGCTTGTCACCATATATGCCGTAGTGCAGACCCAAATCATATCTTCTGGTAGTTATATTGCGGTCAAAGGTAACTCTGAAATCCTTATCATCTTTGGCAAACATGGCACATCTGTCATAAGACAGGAACAGCTTGGGCTTTAAGTCCAGACGATTTTTCATATAGTCAATCTCGGACATAACCTGAGCATTCATGAAAGGCTTAATCTCCGGTACTACACCGGTCTCGAAATAGTCATAGGCGTCCTGTAAAATCATCTTGGTTCTTCTTTTATTAACCAGACCGTCATACTTTTTCTTGATTTCCAGAAAAACCTTCTTGTCCTTTTCTACAGTGCCATAAGAACGAAGTCTCATTTTCTCCTTGTAGATGGGATGCTCCTGGGAGCGTCTGATGAGATCATGATTATCTGTATCATAGTAGATATTACAGATGGTATAGAACTCACCATTCTTCGAATGCTCATCAGACTCCATATACTCAGAAAGTCTCTCACGCAAAACACCATAGGTCTCATTGCTTATGCGATATTTAATTTCATATCTGTTAAAAACTTCAATAGCCAATTTTATAGTCCTTTTTTAAATATTCATCAGCGCTGTTCATTACAGTAACTAATATAAATGTCTTTTGTGAGTAAACTATGAATTAAAAAAGTTTAATTTATGATTTTAATATATTACATTTGTGAACATAAATCAACTTCTAAGCTCAACATCGTACTTATATTTAAGGTCCTTAAGAATCTTCTTTACATATCCGTCTACGCTGTCAGCAGCGAATTCTTCATCCTGAGGGGTGAAGGTCACGGAAAATGCCATGGACTTTTTGCTAAGGCCAATCTGAAGTCCTTCATATACGTCGAAAAGCTTAATATCTGTAACAAACTTACAGGACTGTCTTATAGACTTCTCCACATCACCGCAGGAAACGCTCTTCTCCATAACCAGGGCCAGATCACGTTTCTCTATAGCAAACTTAGGGATAGGAGTAAACTTCGGTCCCTTAGCATAAAGTGACTCCAGAGCCTGCATATTAATCTGAGCCACGTATCCGCTTACTCTCATGTCTGTAGCCTTCTGAATCTCATAGGTAATCTTACCCATGAAGCCTACTACCTGGCCCTCCCACAGGATATCAGCAGTCTGATATGGATGCAGGTATGGCTTCTGACCGGCTACATATTCAAATGAAGTATTAAGTGCCTCTGCTACTCCCTCTACCAGTCCTTTAAGTGTAAAGAAATCTTCGCTGTCACCAAATACACCTATGGATAATGTGCTTATCTCATCGGGGTACTCAGTAAGCGGCAGGCTGTGAGGGATGAAAATATTGCCCAGCTCATAGATACGGCCGGAAAGTCTGCCTCTCTTCTGATTACGTGCTATGGCATTAATCATCTGTGGCACCAGAGTGGTACGCATAATGGAAAGATCCTCATTAATAGGATTCATGATGCGGATAGCATTACGCAGAGGGTCATCTGCTGCAATTCCCAGCATATCCAGATCTGCAGGTGAGATAAAGGAGTAATGAACGCCCTCGTATGCACCTAACTGGCACAGAGTCTTCTTTACTTTAAGCTCGCCCTTCATTTTGGTGGTCAGACCACCGGATGTAACCTGGGCTTCATTAAGGAATGTAGGTACTACGTGATCGTAACCGTACATTCTGATTATTTCTTCAGCAATATCAGGATAATCCTCCATATCCTCACGGTATGCAGGTATCATGATAGTAAGATCATCTCCGTTAATAACAGGCTTAAAGTCAAGATTCTTAAGGATTCTTTCGATATCGGCAGTAGGCACCCGGATACCCAGAACATCATTTACCTTTTTGATGCTGGCCTTCATCTGACGAGGCTCTACTGAATTACCTGAATTTACTTCAATATGGGTCTTTCCTACTTTACCGCAGCCCAGCTCCTCTACCAGGTGGAGGGCTCTCTTCATGGCCATAACTGTAGCATATTCATCTACACCCTTGGCATATCTGGAAGATGAATCTGATACCTGTCCTAAAGCACGGGATGACTTTCTGATATTGTCACGGGCAAACTTGGCAGCTTCAAATACTACAGCCTCTGTGGTGTCTCTGATCTCGGAATTGAGACCGCCCATAATACCTGCCAGGGCAACAGGGCCTACTCCATCACAGATAACCAGATTGTTATTGTTAAGCGTAAATTCTTTTTCATCCAGAGTAACTATCTTTTCGCCTTCATTGGCACGACGTACTCTGATCTCATTGCCACGTAAAAATGCATTGTCAAAGGCATGCATAGGCTGACCCAGCTCAGTAAGGATGTAATTGGTGATATCTACCATATTGGAGATAGAATTGTGCCCTACCAGAGCCAGTCTTCTTCTCATCCATGCAGGTGAAGGACCAATTTTAACATCTGTTACGTAATGAGCAATATATCTGGGGCAAAGATCAGGCGCATCTACAGACACGGTAAAGCCCTGCTTTTCCTCATCTGACTCAGTGTATGAAAGGTCGGGAGTCTTTAATGGCTTTTCCAGCATAGCTGCCACTTCTCTGGCAATACCAAAGATAGACTGACAGTCAGGACGATTGGCTGTAATGGAAATATCAAAAATCCAGTCATCCAGCCCCAGCATAGGCTTAACATCACTGCCTACCACTGCATCATCCGGCAGTACCAGAAGTCCGTTATAGCCGGCACCCGGATACATATCCTCAGACACACCCAGCTCAGTACCTGAGCAAAGCATACCACAGGACTCATAGCCTCGGAGCTTCCCCTTGCCTATCTTCATGGTGCCTTCTATAGTCACATGATCCTTGGCAGTAGCGTAAACGGTAGCTCCCACTGTAGCCACAGGGAATTTTTTACCTGCAGTTACATTGTCTGCACCACAGCAAATCTGTACAGGCTCACCTGCTCCCAGATCCACCTTGCATACATGAAGGTGAGTATCGGGAATAGGCTCACACTCTGTTACCAGGCCTACTACTACGCCACTGATTTCATGGCCCACCTGATGCTTTTCCTCAACTTCAAAACCGGAATCAAAAAGCTTTTTCTCCAGCTCATCAGGAGTAACTTCTATATCAACATAATCTTTTAACCAACTAAGGGGTACTAACATCTTATAATCCTCCCTACTTCTACTTATTGTCGTCCAGCTGCTCGAGTACGCGCAGATCTGATTCATACAGCATCTTGATGTTATTGATACCGTATTTCAGCATAGCCAGTCTCTCCAGTCCTGCACCGAAGGCCAGACCTGAATACTTGTCAGGATCAATATTACAGTTTTCCAGTACCTTACGATTAACGATACCGGCACCCAGCACTTCAATCCAGCCTGTACCCTTGCAGAGCTTACAGCCCTTACCGCCACACTCGAAGCAGCTTACATCAACCTCTACTGATGGCTCTGTGAATGGGAAATAGGATGGACGGAAACGGGTAGTGGTCTTTTCACCAAATACTCGCTTTACCATAACATTCAGCATACCCTGCAGGTCGCAGAGAGTAATATGATTATCTACTACCAGTCCCTCTATCTGGTGGAACATAGGTGAGTGAGTAGCATCATCATCTGATCTGAATACTTTACCGGGCGCTGCCAGCATCTTAATAGGTGGCTGCTTTTTCTCCATGGTATGAATCTGTGCTGCTGATGTCTGAGTAGCCAGCAGATATTCCGGAGACAGGTAGAAGGTGTCCTGCATATCACGGGCAGGATGGTCGGCAGGTGTATTGAGAGCGGTAAAATTGTAGTAATCATTCTCAATTTCCTTGGTCTCTACCACCTCGAAGCCCATGGATGAGAAAATATCAATAATCTCATTTCTAACCTGAGTAACCGGATGGAGATTACCTGTGCCCTGCTTATTTCCGGGCATGGTAACATCTATTTTCTCTGCTTCATATCTGGCTCTTGCTTCCAGCGCCTTTAATTTTTCATCTGCTTCTTCAAACTTCTCTGCAGCCCAGCTCTTTATCTCATTTACAGCCTTACCGAAAGCCGCCTTATGCTCATTTGGCACATCTTTCATATTTTTCATGAGGGAAGAAATCTTGCCAGCCTTTGGATCCAGGAAATTTTTCTTAAATTCGTATACCCCTTTGGAGCTTTGCATCTCCTCCATACCCTTTGCGATTTCCTCTTTTATCTCGGAAATCTTAAGATTCAATTCATTTAAATCCATTTTTTACCTCCTTAAATACAAAAAAGCCTCATGTCTTCCTATCGGAAAACATGGGGCAAACAATCAAAGTCCGCGGTACCACCCACTTCAGATATATCTACTATATCCCTCATTTTCTGCCGTATGTCGCAGTCACATCCGCTTATAAGGGTAAGCCCTACCCCATTTCGCGAAAAGCTCCGATGCTGAAATTCATTTTCTCACTCTGCTGTCGCTCGCACCATTTACAACAGTCTCTGAATGTCCCTTGAAAAAACTACTTACACATCTTCTCAGCCAAAAACACTTATGATAATTTAATGCATTTTTAACAAATTGTCAAGAGCCTGTGCTATTAACTGAATTAGATTGGAAGCGTCCACGGGGCCTTCCCCGGTTACAAATAGAATAGATAAGGATTTATAATAGGTGGCTCCATTGAAATGCCTGATTTCATGTGCTATATTGGTATGCAATGATGAATAGGAGGTTTCTTCTTATGACTAACGCAGAAAAAGCATTGCAGCTTCATGAAGAGCTCAAAGGTAAGCTCACTACAGTAAGCAAGGCTCCCGTGGATTCTAGAGAGGCACTGGCTCTTCTTTATACACCGGGTGTGGCTGAGCCCTGCAAGGAAATAGCCAAAAATCCTGAGGATGTATATAAATATACTATCAAGTCCAATACCATAGCTGTTGTATCAGACGGCTCGGCAGTACTGGGCCTGGGCAATATCGGAGCCGCTGCCGCTATGCCTGTTATGGAGGGTAAGGCCATCCTTTTCAAGGAATTTGGTGGTGTTAATGCCTTCCCTATCTGCCTGGATACTCAGGATACCGAAGAAATTATTAAAACAGTGGTGAATATCGCTCCTGCTTTCGGCGGTATCAATCTGGAGGACATCTCCGCTCCCCGCTGTTTTGAGATAGAGGAAAGACTTAAAAAGCTCCTTCCTATTCCTGTTTTCCATGATGACCAGCATGGTACTGCTATCGTGGTACTGGCAGGCGTCATGAATGCCCTCAAGGTAGTCGGAAAGAAAAAAGAGGATTGCAAGATAGTTGTTAATGGTGCAGGCTCTGCCGGTATCGCTATCAGTAAGCTTCTTCTCTCCTACGGCTTCCCTTACCTTACACTGGTAGACAAGCAGGGTATCTTAAATAAGAATTCTGAAGGTCTCAACTGGATGCAGAAACAGATGATGGATGTGACCAATCCTGAGCAGAAGTCAGGCAAACTGGCTGATGCACTGGTAGGTGCCGATATCTTTGTAGGTGTTTCCGCTCCCAATATCGTTACTCCTGAGATGGTAAGCTCCATGAATAAGGACGCTATCCTTTTCGCCATGGCCAATCCCGTACCTGAGATTATGCCCGACGTAGCCAAGGCTGCCGGAGCTCGTGTAGTGGGTACTGGACGCTCAGATTTCCCTAATCAGGTAAACAATGTTATCGCATTCCCGGGTATCTTCAAAGGTGCTCTGGAGGGCCGTGCTCCTCAGATTACAGAAGAAATGAAGCTGGCTGCAGCCTATGCTATTGCAGGTCTTGTAAGCGACGACGAACTGTCTGACGAAAACATTCTGCCTCAGCCTTTCGATCCTCGAGTATGCGATGTCGTATCCAAGGCTGTTATGGACCATATTAAATAGTAAAAATAAACGAGTTGGTGTAAGCCAACTCGTTTTTTATTTCAGTCTTCTGTTCTTTTTCCGGCCAGTAGTCTTGTAATCAGATACTGATATACCTCGGCATTGGCCTCCTTCCAGCGATTACAGATAGTATCTGCCTCTTCGGGTGTAGTCACCATCAGATTGAGATTGATAAGATCTGTACCTCTTTCAGTCACCCTGAGCTCCACCATATACTCGTCTT
>JAZUFN010000230.1:0-6366 GCA_045640725.1 Lachnospiraceae bacterium | reverse complement strand
CCGGACGAAGCCTCCGGGATATTGCGCTCAGCTACGGCTTTTATGATGAATTTCACTTTTCCAAGCTTTTTAAACGCCAATTTGGCATCTCACCCTCTGCCAGAAAAAAATAGACGGTTCAAAATACACGAACCGTCTATTTTTATTATAATCTTCTATCGTACTCACTATGGTACTCTTTTTTCTCTACATACATTCTTCTGTCTGATTCCTGCTCCAGGAGAGCTATTGTACAGTCAGGGATTTCCGCGGAAGACACTACTCCTCTTGAAAACGATAGTCCGTCAATCAGCTTGCCCTTCCAGTTAAGCGCAAACTCTGATAGCCCTGCCACCAATTCATCCATTTCCTCCTGGGAAGAACGAATAGTAACAATAAATTCATCGCCGCCCATACGGAATATTTTGCCCTTGCCTCCAAAAACACTTTTAAGGCACTCTGCGGTACCTTGAATCAGCTCATCTCCTGCTGCATGTCCTCTGGAATCATTAGTGGATTTAAGTCCGTTAATATCAAGGCTCACATACCACAGGTCATTGCCAATGCCTTCCGTCACATATCGCTTTGTTATCTCTTCATAAGCATGTCGATTGTATAAGCCCGTCAGCTCGTCCGTATGTGACATAACCCTGAATGTCTCTACCTTGCGTTTTTCTTCATCAATGTCCCGGGAAACCAAAATAACCTTGGTAAGCCTTTCATCCCTGTTTCCTACACGTATGAAGCTGAATCGGAACCATTTATCATCTACATCAATGGCTTCTACAGAGATTATTACCTTTCCCTTCATTCGGACACTAAGATCTGACAATCTGGTAAATTGAAGGATGTCTTCACAGTGATTTTCACAGATTCTCTGAGCCAATACCCCCCAGATAATATTCTGCACACCCTCACTGCCATGAGCCAGCATATAGTCATGTACCACAGGCATAGCACATATTTCTTCAATAGAATGCTTTGCCAGGTCAAAAAGATGTACATTTTCATATATATCGCCAAAGGCCTTTAGGATTTCTCTTTCCTTACGTTCCTTAAGCATTGTATCATCCAGCTTTTTTCTGGCAATTCTTTCCCTCTGCTTAAGATTCTCAATATTTTCAATAAGCTGAAGACATTTTTCCACCTGCCCGTTTTTCCCAATAGCAGAAGGAATAATCGTGACTCTTATCCAGCCTATGGTGATACTCTCCATTTCTACGGAAATAGAAGACTGCACTTTGAGCTTTTCTCTGATTTTATCCACGTTGGTAACTTCTTCAAATGCCTCTCTGGAATGAGAACAAACAGAATATCTGATAGCTCCAAAAGCCTTACTGATAGGGCTTTCCTTGGAAAAGTATGGTCGATAATACTCATGGGAATCACTGAGAATTTTTGCGGTCTCCTTCTGCATATCCAGCTCCACCACCGCATCAAAGCGACTTTGAATGGCCTTCAGCATCTTTATCTGTCTCAGTGCCAGCCTATGTTCCTCTTCCTTATCCAACTGGTTTTGTACATCTTTCATGGAGATGAACACTTCGACTGTATCGCCTGCTGCATCAAAATAAGGAGTCATATTGCAACGAATAGTGTGGGCTTTTCCGTCTTTACGAAATGCAGTCTCGTAGGAGTTGGTTTCTTTCAGATTTTTCAGGTATTCGATATGGAAAAATCTGGCCTCATCCTCACAGCTTACAGAATCAGAATTGCTCCTGATGATATTTCTAAGCTCTTCCAAAGAAAAAGTTTTTCCGTTAAAATCACTCACCATACGATCGCACAGAACCTGCGCAGTCTCGTTGGCAATATCAACTCTCCATACAGCATCAACAAAAGAAACCATGCTGTCAAAAAGGGCATGGTTATATGCTGATAATCTTTTTATCTGATTGTTGTCCCCTGAGCTATTCATATGAGCCTCTCAATAATTAAGCCACAAAACCGTGACGAAAGTCCTAGACAAGAATACTCTTTTTTTCCGATTATTTCTATAAACTTTTTATAAATTTTTCTTTTGCTCAGCTACTGTTTTTTCAAAAAACTCGTTTACTACTTTCCATCCATGACACCGAACATAGTTGCTACCCGGAAATTCTGCAGTCTGATTCCATGGGCGATTAAATACAGCTATCTTGCAATCCGGCAAGTGAGTAAGGTGCTTAAATGCAGCCGGTGAATCCTCGACAGCAAAATCAAAGGGCATCTTGTAATAATCTTCAAGTTCCAAGCTAAATGCACTGTTTTTTATAAAACTGTCACGCCCGTACTTGTTTACACAAAAAAGCTGTACTCTGGAAAGTCCGTGCCTATCCAGCCACTGTCTGGAGGGCTCGTATGCTGAAGCAGGTCTGCCCGTCATGATAAAAACATTGTGACCTTTATCTATCCAGCTATTAACCACCTGAGAAGCCCCGGGAGTCTCTTCGTATGAAAGCAGTACCTCCGGCTCATGACCTCTCAGCATCATAGCCTCATACTGCTCTGAGGTGAGGCCAAAGGATTTCTGTAAATCAAAGTAATGCACCTCTTCATAAGGAACATTAATCCCAAACATATCATGGGCAATTACCGTAAATCCGGCAGCAGTCTCACATAAAACATCATCAAAATCAATATAAATATTCATAATTCATCCTTACTTCCGGGGCCAATCCGGCAAATTGGCATGCTCAATAGCATGGAGAAATTTATCCTTGGCACCCTTATTTTCACCGGCAATATCGGACATAAGCTTTTTTGCGTATGCTCTGGCTGTAGCCCCATCCACCGGACATTTATTTTTTACAACAGGCAGATTCTGCTCTTCTGCGAACTTTCTGATAGCGTTTTCAGGCACATATATCATAGGCCGAATTACTGTAATCCCCGAGTCCTCCATCTCTGTCACAGGAGGAAAACTGTAGAATCTTCCCTCATTCAGAAGAGACATAATCGAAGTCTCAATAAAGTCGTCTTTGTTGTGGGCATAAGCCATCTTATTATATCCCAGCTCTTTAAGCCTGGCGTACATGGCTCCCTTTCTCATTTTTGCACAAAGAGAGCAGGGCCTTCCTGACGCAGACTCACTGAAGGCTATTTCGGCAATTTTGGTAGATACTATCTCGTATGGAACACCAATTTCTTGGCACAAATGGCCTATCCCGCTGAAATCCATCCCATCAAAGCCCACATCACAGGTAATAGCCATCAGCTCAAACCTGGCAGGATAAAACTGCTTTAGGGCCTTCATGGCCAAAAGAAGTGTCAGTGAGTCTTTCCCCCCTGACACTCCAACGGCAATTCTATCGCCATCCTCTATCATTTTGTAAGCCTCTATTCCCTGTCGGGTAAGGCTTAATAGCTTTTGAAAATTCATTTATTAATCCTGCAATACAGGCTTTCCGTTGTAATCAACTCTTATATTGAAGCCTTCGCAATAACTGTTCAATCTGTCAAAAAGAGCATTGGCCTCTTTTCCATCAATAACCTTAGGACAATAGTCGTTTTTGTCATTAGATGAGGACAACTTACAAGGGATAATGGTCATGTCTATCTTATCCTTTACTACACCGTCTACCAGTGTAACATTCAGCTGAACTATCATAGAGTCCTTGTCAGCAGGATTTTTATTACCACCGTAACAGAAGCTGCCCATTCCATAGACAATATACTTTCCTTTGTACTCTTCGATACCTTGGAATATGTGAGCATGACATCCGAGGACTATATCATATCCCAAATCGATACAATACTTGCCCATAGCTTTCTGATCATCATTTACATCATGAGTCTTATCATCCCCCCAGTGAGGAGCAGCTATAATAATCTGAGCCCCCTGCTCTTTCAAGTAGTTATAACCCTTTTCCAGGAATGGATAGCAGGCTTCATGTTCATAGTGTTCATTTACCGAAACAAAGCCAATCTTCACTCCATCCTTTGTCACATAAAGGCCGTATACCTCACCGTAATCGCCGGCAATGGAATAGCTAATGCCGGCCTTTTCAATATTGGCCAATGTATCGCTGACACCCTGAGGGCCATAGTCCATAATATGGTTATTACCCAGTGTGGCTCCCTCAACTGATGCTGCAGGCAATATGTTTACAAATTCAGGTCTTCCCTTGTGATTCCACAATTTGTCCATGATATCTGTAGATTCTGTCAGGGTACCTTCATAATTGACCAGAGTAAAATCATCGGCTTCAAAAATCGGCTTTACATTTTTCAGAGGGTAGTCAGCACCATACTTGTCATAATACTCAAAAAACGACTTATTGTAGCCCTGCTTTTGATGTGATCCAAAAAATACATCTCCTACCGCATTTATTTTAACCTGCTGAATCATAGGTGTCGGGCTGTTTGTAGGTGTGCTGGAAGGTGTATTTGATGGTGTATTGGATGGTGCATTAGAGGGTGTATTGCTGGGGCTATTGGTAACCTCCGGTGTCCCATGCCCGCCATTACTGCCACACGCCATGGCAAAACACATGATGGCTAAAAGAAGTAAAGTAAAAAGCACATGTTGTTTTTTCATACTATTTCTCTCTTTATCTAATTTTTGAATTTATATTAAAATATACCATCTATTGCCCATGTATGTCAATAAAGCCCGCACTCAATAATTGTCGATAGCCATCATTTGATACTGCTATATAAGCTTTCAAAAATCTTTGGTTGATCCATTTTTTCTCACTGTCTTATAAATAACAGTAGAAAAAGTAAAAGACCTCCGCTTGTACCTTGAGCTATTCTATGGTATATTTTAGTCAAATACTCACATTTCTTTTTACAGAAAGGAATTAACATGGCAAATCAGGAAATGATTTTGGTACTGGACTTCGGTGGACAGTACAATCAGTTGGTGGCCAGACGTGTCAGAGAGTGTAACGTTTACTGCGAGATTCTCTCCTACCGTACCCCTATCGACAAAATTAAAGCTATGAATCTTAAGGGCATCATCCTCACCGGCGGCCCTAACAGCTGCTATGAAGAGGGTGCTCCTACTTATACAAAAGAGCTTTTCGAGCTCGGCATACCTGTTTTAGGTCTTTGCTATGGCGCCCAGCTTATGAATCACGTGTTGGGCGGCAAGGTAGAAAAAGCACCTGTTCGTGAGTATGGTAAGACAAATACATTTTTTACAGCTGAGCAGGGAAGAAACGGCCTTTTCCAGGGTGTTCCTTCAGAAGCTATCGTTTGGATGAGCCATTTCGACTATATAAGCAAGCCCGCTCCGGGCTTCCAGGTCATTGCTCACACTGCAGACTGCCCTGTAGCCGCAGATTGTGATGCTGACAGAAAGCTTTATGCTATTCAGTTCCATCCTGAAGTACTCCACACCGTATACGGCAAGGAAATACTTTTTAATTTTGTTAGAAATATTTGTGGATGTGCCGGACTATGGCGTATGGACTCTTTCGTGCAGGATGCTATCAAGTCCATCCGTGAAAAGGTGGGCGACGGTAAAGTGCTTCTTGCTCTCTCCGGTGGAGTTGACTCCTCTGTTGCAGCAGGTCTCCTCTCCCGCGCCATCGGCAAGCAGCTCACATGCGTATTTGTAGATCATGGTCTCCTTCGTAAAAATGAAGGCGATGAGGTAGAGGCTGTATTTGGTCCTAATGGCCAGTTTGACCTTAACTTCATAAGAGTAAATGCCCAGCAGAGATACTATGGCAAGCTGGCAGATGTTAATGAGCCTGAGCGCAAGAGAAAAATCATAGGCGAAGAATTCATCAGAGTATTTGAAGAAGAAGCCAAGAAAATCGGTGCAGTTGACTTTCTGGCTCAGGGCACCATCTACCCCGACGTAGTAGAGTCAGGACTCGGCGGCGAATCAGCAGTTATTAAGTCTCATCACAACGTAGGCGGACTTCCTGATTTCGTTGATTTTAAAGAGATTATTGAACCACTCCGTAATCTCTTCAAAGACGAAGTAAGAAAAGCCGGCCTGGAGCTTGGTATTCCAGAAGCTTTGGTTTTCAGACAGCCATTCCCAGGCCCGGGCCTTGGTATTCGCATCATCGGCGAAGTAACGGAAGAAAAGGTTCGTATCGTTCAGGATGCCGACTTCATCTACAGAGAAGAAGTGGCTCTGGCATTCAAGTCAGGTCAATATCCCGAATTCAAAAAACTGCCGGATCAGTATTTTGCGGCACTTACCAATATGCGTTCAGTAGGCGTTATGGGTGACGAACGCACCTACGACTATGCCTGCGTCCTGAGAGCAGTTGAAACTGTAGACTTTATGACTGCAGAGGCATCCCAGATACCTTTTGAAGTACTTCAGAAGGTAATGAGCCGTATCATAAATGAAGTAAAGGGCATTAACCGCGTATTCTATGACCTTACCAGCAAGCCCCCGGGCACTGTAGAAATGGAGTAGACTACTTGTTAAAGGGCAAA
>JAZUFN010000229.1:0-4694 GCA_045640725.1 Lachnospiraceae bacterium | reverse complement strand
GTAATCTCCTCATGTCCTGTATTTTTTATCATTTTTACAGCCTGTTCCTTAAGGAAATCAATGTCTCTCTCTCGGATAGGACGATAAAGCATACCGGCCTGACAGAAACGACATCCACGGATGCAGCCTCTCTGGATCTCCAGAGTCACCTTATCCTGCACGACCTGAAGATATGGTACTACAGGGGCATCCGGGTAGTAGGTATTATCCAGCTGCATCTCTACCTGCTTACGAATCTTCTGCTTGGCATGAGGATTATTGGGAGTAAAGCTCTTTAAGGTACCATCCTCATTGTAGGCAGCATCATAGAACTGAGGCACATACATGCCGGGGATATCTGCTACCATCTCCAGGAATTCCTTCCTGCTGCCGCCATTGGCACGATTTCTGCGGTATTCATTGATAATATCCTGATATACGGTCTCACCTTCACCCATATAGAAAAAGTCAAAAAACGGAGCTATAGGCTCAGGATTGTAAGAGCAGGGACCACCACCTATTACAATAGGGTCCTCTTCGGTACGGTCTGTAGCAAAAAGAGGAATACCTGACAGCTCCAGTACCTGTAAAATATTGGTATAGCACATCTCATACTGCAAAGTAATACCAAGAAAATCAAAATTCTTTATAGGCTCCTGGGATTCCAGTGCAAAAAGAGGAATGTGTTTTTCTCGCATGATTTTATCCAGATCGGGCCAGGGTGAATAAACTCTCTCACACCAGACACCCTCAAATTTATTAAACATATCATAGAGAATCTGAATACCCAGATGGCTCATACCTATCTCATAGACATCAGGGAAACACATACAAAAACGTACGTCTACCCGGCTTTTGTCCTTCATGATGGAATTGACTTCACCGCCGATATAACGTACCGGCTTCTCGATATTTAAAAGAATCTCATCTGATAAAGCTGTCGTTCTCATGTTATCTCCTTTTTTGAGCGCAGTGAGAAAATGGAGAACTCCGTTAGGAGTTTGAAAAGCTAAGCCTTCACGCGATAGCGTGAACTATAATGGCTTAGCGTCCGCTTATCTCCTTTTATCTCCTTTGCCGCTTATCTCCTTTTATCTCCTTTGCCGCTTCGGCATAAATGCCCAACAAAAATATTGTATCATAAGTGCAGGTAAAGAAAAAGTAGTTGTTGAAAAGACTGTGAAATTTCACTATAATAAATAATTAATAAACTATAAAATTGTTGAGGTTTTTATGTATTGTCCAAAATGTAAAAATGAATACCGTAAAGGTATTGAGATTTGCCCGGAATGTCATCTGGAGCTGGTAGAGGAGCTGAGTCCTGATATCGAATGGATGGAGCTTTTCAGGTCAGATGATGAGGCTATGATTAATGAGGTCGGCAGATATTTTGAGCATATTGGCTTGAAGTATCAAATAACTGCCGATGAAGAGACTGCAGAAGCCATTTTCAGCATTGATAGCAAGGAGCTTAAGAGAGCCAAAATGGAGGCTGCTACTGTGGTCAAGGTATATCATGAGAAAAAAGCCCTGGAGGCTTACGAGAATCCCCAGGATTTCCCGGAGCCGGAGGAAGATACAGACGAAGAAGAAGATATTCCCATTACTCCTGCCAAGACTTTTGTCAGCGCCAAGGACCGTACCAATGACTACAGGTCTTCAGGTATTCTTTTTATCGTCATGGGCCTTGCATTAGTTGCTATCGGTCTCTTGAATTATCTGGGTCAGCTGGACTTTGTGCCTGCTCGTATGACTCAGATAGTAATGATGGTACTGGGGCTTGCCTGCGTAGTGGGTGGTATCGCATCAGTGATTAAGTCCCGTTCTCTTTCCAGAGAGGTGGCCGGTGAAGAGGCTATGGTAGCTCAAATAAAGGCTACCCTGGCAGAACAGTATCCTCCTCTTACTTTTGCAGAAATGATGGAGGACACTGATACTACACCTGAGCTTCGTTATATTCAGGTTCAGGAAGAAATTAAAAAATACATGACTGCTGCTTTTCCCGAAGCTTCATCCGGAATGTTGGATGATTTTATTGAGGAATATACAGACAGTATGTTTAATTAGGAGTTTAATATGAAAAGAATTACCAAAATCAGAAAAGGAATAATTTCACTTGTTCTCCTTTTCACCCTTATTGCAACATCAGTAGGCTTTGTAAGACCTACTGAGTCAGACGCTGCTACCAAGTGGCCTATGGACACCTCCATCGAAAGCACCAGAGATGTAGGTACTGACCTTTATGAGGCATCACTTTGCCACAACGTATTACCTCTTAAGTTCAAGATCTCTGATGGCACCAGCTCCAGCAAGATCCACGACGAGGATTTCAAGACATCCATTTCTCTTAAAAAGGACGTTGAGATTAAAGTCACTTGTGAGACACCTATGTATTCCCTCTATGTATTATGGGATTGTCCTGTAGCTGAGTGGACCATGAAGATTGGTGAAGAGACCTTTACCTATGGTAAAAACGGCTTCCTTCATGAGTATATCGTACTTCCAAAGCCCACAACAGAGCTTATTATTGTTATCCCTGACAGCGCTTCTCTGGGTGAAGATACTTTTGGTATCTACAAGGGTGGAATGCGTGTATCTGATATTTATGCCTTTCCTGATGAGAATATACCCGGCTGGGTACAGATCTGGGAAGCACCTCTTACAGAAGCTGATATTCTGGTAGTATCCACACATGCTGATGATGAATATATCTTCTTTGGCGGTGTTTACCCACTTTATATCGATCAGGGCAAAAGTGTCCAGATGGCTTACTTTATACAGCACTGGGGCAACAAACAGCGTGAGCACGAAAAGCTTAACGGTATGTGGCTGGCCGGCATGAAGAATTATCCTATCCTCAGCAATTTCAAGGATAAATACTCCTCTTCCATCGATGAAGCTATTGCCAACGGTATTACTATGGAGGAGTCTGTTTCCTTTGTAGTAGATACCATTAGAAAATGCCATCCTATGGCAGTTATGATTCATGATAAAAACGGTGAGTACGGTCACGGTCAGCACAAGCTCTCTTCTGCTGCTTCAGTAGAGGCTGTAAAGCTGGCATCAGTCAGCAGCTACAATCCTGAAAGTGCTGCTCTCTATGGTACCTGGAATACTCCAAAGCTCTACAGACATCTGGATACAACTAATCCTATCACACTGGAGTTCCGTAATACTTCCCTTCAGTCCTTTGGTGGCAAGTCAGCCCTGGTTGTTGCCAGACAGGCCTTCCTTTGTCATCAGTCCCAGCAGGGTTCCTATACGGTAGATGACTACGGTACCTATAATAATTCAAAATTCGGTCTCATCTACTCCACAGTAGGTCTGGATAAGGCTAAAAACGATGTACTGGAAAATATTGATTACAACGTAATAGCAGATCTTAGAAAAGCAGCAGCTACTTCTAAAGCCGGCGAAGATGAATACACTCCTATCTATACAGCTGAAGATTTACTTCTCATGGAAAAGGACTGCTTTGGCAAATTCCGTCTGATGAGAGATATTGATATGGCAGGTATAGACTGGAAGCCTATTGATTTTCAGGGTACTTTCGACGGTAACGGTCATGCTCTTCTGAATCTTAAAATCACATCTTTAAGTGAGAGTTCAGCTATCACAGTTGATGGTAATAAAAAGGAATATGATACCAAATTCGCTTCCTTCTTCGGCGTCGTTAAAAATGCGAATATTCATGACCTCTCCCTCCTGGGAGTAAATGTTGATATTGATGCAGAAGGCGATATCTATGCAGCAGGTCTCTGCGGCTACGCTGCCAATACTACTTTCAAAAATAATAAAGTAACCGGTGAAGTTACTCTTAAGGTTACCGGTAAAATGTTTGGCGTATCAGGCCTTTTGGGCTTCGGTAAAAAATGTACTGTAGACAGCTGTGCAGCTGATGTTACTCTGGTCAATATCGATAAAGACGCAGTCAATAAAGATGAGCAATTCACAGGTGCGATCTTTGCCAATGGTTATGTAAGCGTTTATAATTCTACCGTAAATATCAAGGGCTATACATCTGACCACGGCTACGTACATGACGGTGGCGTAGGCGGTATGTACACTGTATTTGATGACAGCGGCTACAAGGGTGAATTTAAAAACAATAATGTTACCGGTTTTATTACCTTCTTCGAGGATAACACAGACCGTCGTGCTTACTGCGTAGATGTAGTAGGTGAGATATTAAAGAAAAAGAATGTTACAGTAGCTGATAATACCAGTGATTTCACCAGAGATGAAAGAACGGAATTCGATAAGGATCTCCTGCCTCATTATTGTACAGGCAACAAATTTACTAAAGAAACCCTGCCGGGTGAGCTTAGCTGTGATATTATCGCCCACAAGTATGTATGTGATGAATGTAAAGAATACAGCTATACTACTTACAGCCTGTCCAAGCATACTGTTAAGGATGCAGAGGTACTGGTAAATGCAACATATACCAGCGAAGGACTCATTAAGGGCGTATGTAGCGAGTGCAAAAAGGAAGTATATGAGGTAACTGACATGATCCCTATGCCTACTCCTACTCCACTTCCTACAGACACACCTGCTCCTACTTCCAGCCCGTCTACTACTTCCAGCCCGTCTCCTACTGAGCAGGCCGGTGGAGCTACTCCTGTTCCTGCACCAGGTAGCAGTGATGATGGTTCATCCAATCTCTTCAATACTATTATTATTGTAATATGTATTGCTGTAGTAGCAGTTAT
>JAZUFN010000228.1:0-19041 GCA_045640725.1 Lachnospiraceae bacterium | reverse complement strand
CTTTCACAGCTTCTTCGCGGATTTACAAAGGTTTGCAGTACAGTGGAAGAGCTGGACGCTCCTACTTTTGCAGATGCTTTTGAAAAGGCTGTTGAGACTGCATATAAGGCTGTAATGAAGCCAAAGGAAGGTACTATCCTTACAGTAGCCAAGTCCGGCGCTGACAAGGCTCGCGAGTTGGCAGGAGCAGATCTTTCTACAGAAGATTTCTTCAAACAGATTATAGATGCTATGCAGGTATCTCTGGATAATACTCCTGAGCTCCTTCCTGTACTTAAAGAAGCAGGTGTAGTAGATTCAGGTGGACAGGGCCTTTTAGAATTCCTTCATGGAGCTTATGCTGCTCTTACAGGCACTCCAATTTCCTATGAAGAAGATGCACCAAAGACTACAGAAGAGGTTTCTTCTTCTGCATCGAAGTTCACCTATTCCGTAGAGTATTTGCTTACTCCTTCTCAGGAAATGAATCATGAGGATGAGCTGAAGCTTAAGTCTTATATTGAGGCTATGTCTGATGAAGTAGTTGTATCATCCAAGAATGGCGTAATCATAGTAAAGGCTTGCACAGATGCTCCGGGTAAGGTGATTTCCAAGGGTATTGCGCTGGGTACCCTTACCGATATTAAGATGGAAAATATGAGAGCAACTGCAGCACCTATTGAGGAAAAGGCAGAAGAAGAGCCTGCGGTAGAGATGGAGCATAAGCAGGACGGCTTTGTAGCAGTATCCATCGGTGCCGGAATGAATGAGATTTTCAAAGAACTGGGCGTTGATTACATTATTGAAGGTGGACAGACCATGAATCCATCCACAGATGATGTGCTTAAGGCTATTGAAGCGATTAATGCTGACAATATCTATGTTTTACCAAATAATAAGAATATCATTCTGGCTGCTGATCAGGCCAAGAGTCTTACAGAAGATAAGAATGTTATAGTAATCCCTACTAAGACTGTTCCACAGGGCATCACCGCTATGATTAATTATATGTATCGTAACAGCCCTGAAGACAATGAGAGAGACATGACCGCTTCTCTTTCCACAGTTAAGACAGGCCAGGTTACATATGCTGTAAGAGACACTCAGATTGATGGCTTCGAGATCAAGATGAATGATATAATGGGACTGGATGATAAGACTATTAAGGCAGTAGGATCCAATATCCACGATGTTGCTTTTGATTTGACCAAGCAGATGGTTAATGATGAGTCAGCGCTTATTACTCTTTATTATGGTGAAGAGACTACCATGCATGAAGCTGAGAAGCTTTGTGATGCTTTGAAGGAAGAATTCCCTGACCTGGAAGTAGAGATCCACGAGGGTGGTCAGCCTATTTACTATTATGTAATTTCTGTAGAATAATTTAATAGAATCCGCTGTACTAGAATAGAACCCGGATAGAAAGCTATCCGGGTTTTTATTTTGAGGAGTTTTTATGTATAATCTGTCAGATAAGGTCAACAGTATAAAGGGGATTGGTGAAAAGACCGGCGGCTACTTTTCAAAGCTGGCTGTAAATACGGTGGGAGAGCTACTGACATTTTACCCCAGAAGATATGAGTGTTTTGGTGAAGCCGTTGATATAAATAATTTAAAAGAAGGGGAAGTCCAGGCTATATGTGCCAGCGTCACCGGAGTGGTAGAGCCCAGATATAATTCTCGAGTCAAAATAATAACTGCTACGGTTCAGGATACCAGTGGAAAGTTGGAACTGGTGTGGTTCAATCAGCCTTATATTAAGTATGAACTGAAGGCGGGGTATCATTTTATTTTTCGCGGAAAAGTGGTAAAAAAAGGCCGCAGACTTCAAATGGAACAGGCTAAAATATACAGAAGAGAAGAGTATACCCTTCTCAGGAGCTCTTTGCAGCCGGTATATTCTCTGGTATCAGGTCTGTCCAATAATCTGGTAACCAAGTCTATGAAGCAGGCATTGGTGGCATCTGATGATTTCCCTGAGTTTATTCCTGCCTCTGTCAGAAAAGAATTTTCACTTGTAAAAAAATCAAAAGCTTTGGAAGAAGTACATTTTCCAAAGAATTTTGATACATTAAGTGATGCCAGAAGAAGTCTTATTTTTGAGGAATTTTTCCTCTTTTCCGTAATGCTTAAAAATATAAATATGCTGAAGGAAAGAGAGAGCGGAGCACCGGTAATCAGGAATACCCAAGTGGCTGAACGATTGATTGAGAGTCTTCCTTTTGAGCTAACAAGGGATCAGTTGGCAGCCTTTGAAGATATAAAGAGGGATTTGGCATCCGGTAGGGTGATGACCAGGCTGATACAGGGGGATGTGGGCTCCGGTAAGACCATAATAGCAGCTTTAGCTTTACTAATTACCGCAGCTTCGGGATACCAGGGGGCTATTATGGTGCCTACAGAGGTGCTGGCACGTCAGCATTTTGAGACATTAACTGAATTGCTGACTCCTTTTGATATAAAGGTAGTGCTTTTATCCGGGGCCAATACAGCCAAAGAGAAAAAAGAAGCCAAGGCTGCTCTTGTGACGGGAGAAGCAGCCGTTGCTGTAGGTACTCATGCCCTTTTTCAAAATAACGTTGAATTTAAGGATTTGGCTTTATGTATCACAGATGAACAGCATCGATTTGGAGTGGAGCAGAGAGATAAGCTGCATGAAAAGGCTGAAAAAACCCATATTTTGGCCATGTCAGCCACACCTATCCCAAGGACTCTGGCTATGATGCTTTATGCCGATATGGATATTTCAAAAATAAATACAAAGCCTTCAGATCGATTGCCTGTTAAAAACTGTGTTGTAGGTATCGAATACAGAGAAACTGCCTATAAATTTATTAAAAATCAAGTGGAACAGGGGCATCAGGCTTATATTATATGCCCTATGATTGATGAGAACGAAGCAAATGACCTGGAAAATGTTACAGACTATGCCAAAAGCCTTAAAGAACTTTGGGGCGAAGAAGTAGTGGTGGGGATTCTTCATGGTCGAATGAAAAATGATATGAAAAATCAGGTTATGGAGGCATTTTCTAAAGGAGAGATACAGGTCCTCGTCAGTACTACTGTTGTAGAAGTGGGCGTTAATGTGTCCAACGCCACAGTTATGATGATTGAAAATGCTGAAAGATTTGGTCTGGCGCAGCTACATCAGTTGAGGGGGCGAGTAGGTAGAGGAAAGGACCAGTCCTACTGTATTATTTCCCATGGTCAATGTGGGGAGGATAGTCTGGAAAGACTGGAGGTCCTTAAGAATTCTACAGACGGCTTTTTTATAGCTAATGAAGACTTGCGTCTTAGAGGGCCGGGAGATATTTTTGGCACCAGACAATGCGGGGAGATGTATTTTAAAATAGGTGATATATATTCGGATTCTTCGATTTTTAACCAGGCTTATGAAGCTGCAGGAAATTTATCTGCAGGAGAGTTGGAAAAAATTGTTGCAAAACTTATAGATTCTGAAGCAAATTATATGTTCCATTTTATGGACAAATATTGTAATATATAAAATATGGATAAACTTACGAATGCACAACTTTATAATATTGCATCGGACAATTACAAAGTTTTGACAGAATTCTGCAATCTTTTGCAGATTGAAGGTTACTGGAGTGATGCGGGACGCATATTAAACAGTGAGCCGGATGAGATTCTTGATATATATATGGAGTCTCTTCTGGTTTGTTTTGCTGTCTATATAAATAGGCTGGGGAGAGACGAGAAAGCGTTTATAGCTTCACTTTCCGAAAGGGCGCGGGATATACTTAATACCTACGAAGAGGAGGAGGTGCTTTCTGAGAATGCAGAGCGTTTCCAGAGAAGCGCACCTATTCTCTATCAATTGCTGGCCCTTCGTGATTATGAAAAGGCATCCGGCACTGCTTCACTTTTTTTTGATGCAGTTATTAATATTATGCTTTGCATGTCCAAGCTGAATGGCAGGGATGACGCAAAGGCTACCAAGTATCTCGGGATATATTTTGACAGAATATCTGCTTTTCTTAATAATTCCAAGTATCAGGAGCAGGGAGTAGACAGTAAATACCTTTTTAAAAAATTGTGTTTTGGTAATCTTACTACAGCAGCTCAAGGCCTAAGAGATGCGGATAAGGATTTTGCCAGATATAAGAGCATGACTTTATATTATACCCCGGAGCAACTGCGTCCGGTGGCGTCTGTCAGCTATTCTTCGGATAGTTTAGAGCATGAAACTCTTAGAGATAGGAGAATCAAGGCCAGGACGAAGCCTAAAAAAACCTATGAAAAGCCGGAAATAGTCCCTAAAAAACAAGAAACCAAGCAGACGGAAAATGATGACCATATTTTGGCCAAGATACACGATAATGCTTTAAATGAAGTGATGGATGAGCTTAATTCTCTGGTGGGATTGGATGAAGTTAAAACAGAGATACGCTCATTAATCAATTTGATTAAGGTACGAAAGATGCGTGAACAGTACCATCTTCCTGAAATAGAAATGTCCTATCATATGGTGTTTACAGGATCTCCCGGTACCGGTAAAACTACAGTTGCCCGTATTGTGGGCCGTATATACAAAGAGCTGGGAATATTGTCCAAGGGCACAGTTACTGAGACAGATCGTTCAGGGCTGGTGGCAGGATACGTAGGTCAGACTGCCTTAAAGGTAAAGGAAGTCGTGGAAAAGAGTCTGGGTGGAGTGCTTTTTATAGATGAGGCCTACGCTCTGGTAGGTAATACATCCAATGATTTTGGCGGAGAGGCTCTGGATACGCTGGTGAAGCTTATGGAGGATCACCGTAAGGATTTGGTGGTAATCGTAGCAGGCTATACAGAAGAAATGAAGGAATTCCTTAAGTCCAATACCGGTCTTGTTTCCAGATTCAATCGATTCATCACGTTCCCTGACTACAGTCCGGATGAATTATGTGAGATTCTTTCCGGTATGGCAAAAAAGAATGGCTTTGTACTGGAAGAAAAGGTAAAGGAATCCCTCTTGGACTATGTGAGTCATATGCCCGACAATCGACGAAGGGAATTTGGCAATGCCAGAGGCATCCGCAATCTTTTCGAAGCTATGCTGGTCAATCAGGCCAATCGTGTTGTCAGTGAAGAAGTATGCTCCATGGAGGAGTTAACAAAATTAAAATTTGAGGATATATCCTGGTGAAAACATTAGATGCGCTTATTTCCCTGGTTATGCCTGTGTACAATGAGGCGTCACATATTGATAAGTCTGTTCACACAGTCATGGAAATAGTTGAAAAATCAAATATTAATTACGAAATCATTCTGGTAGATGATGGTTCCAAGGACGAGTCCTGGCAAAAGATGTGCAAGCTTTCCTCGGAGAATCCCAGAGTCAGAAGCATCAGGCTTTCCAAAAATTTCGGAAAAGAGGCAGCTCTTTGCGCGGGGCTGGATGCTACTAAAGGGGAAGCAGTGGTGGTACTGGATTCTGATTTGCAGCATCCGCCTCAGCTGATTCCGGAATTTGTACGTATATGGAGAGAAGAAGGCTATGACGTCGTAGAAGGCATAAAGAGCGACAGAGGGAAAGAGAGTGGCCTTCATCGCCTGGCTGCCAATACATATTACAGAATTCTGTTAAAGCTTACCGGTATTGACCTGAGAAACGCTTCTGATTTTAAGCTCCTGGATAGAAAAGTGGTAGAAGCTATTGCCGATATGCCTGAAAAAATTACTTTTTTCAGAGGTATGTCTGCATGGGTGGGATTTGAGAGAAAAAAGGTGCCTTTTGAGGTGCAGGATAGAGTAGAGGGTTCATCAAAATGGTCTTTTTCCCGACTGGCAAGTCTGGCTGTTACCAGTATTACTTCGTATGCATCAGCACCACTTAAGCTCATTATCAGGCTGGGGATTCTTATGTTTATCCTGTCTCTGGTGTTGGGAATAGAGACTTTGGTTCGCTTTTTTATGGGCTATTCCCTGGAAGGCTTTACCACAGTTATTTTGCTCTTACTGCTTATCGGCTCTACCATTATGGTTTGTTTGGGCATCATAGGACTTTATTTGGAGCGTATTTATCATGAAATAAAGGGACGCCCCAGATATATTGTTTCCAAAAGAATTAATGACTGATTAGGGGTTACCAATGCTTGGTATATTATATTTAATTAATTGTATATTGGTGGGCGCGGTATGTTGTGATTTTTTCCTGCCCACTCTTTCAGAAAGATGTCTATACACCAAAGATGGAAAAGAGATAAGGATTCCCGGCTTTTTCGTGCTTTTTCCTGCGTGGTACATTACCGGTACCGTATTTCAGAGCTGGATTGTTTACTTTGTGGCCTATGGCTTCAAAGGGCTGCGTCATCCGCTGACTCCGGCCAATGCCATTGTAATGCCTTCCTTATTTTTGCTGTCTCTGGTCTACTTTGTGATTAAATCCATTAGGCATAGACAGTTTATTACTCGAAAAAAATTAGGGGATTTTTTCCTGGGAGATAAATTCGGATATTTTGTATTTACTGTAATAGTATTTGTCTTCGCATATATCGTAATGTATCGTACCTTATATGTGGAAAAGGGGCAGCTGAATATCGGATATTCGGTATGGGCTGACTTTGGTGCCCATTTGGGTATGATCAGATCCTTTTCCTATGGCAATAATTTCCCTACCCAGTATACATATTTTGGCGGTGAGGACATCAGATATCACTTTATGTTCCAGTTCCTTGTAGGTAATCTGGAATATTTGGGCCTTAGAATAGATCATGCTTTTAATATTCCCAGTATTTTGAACTTTATCAGCATGTACCTCCTGCTTTTTACTTTGACCATTCAGCTACTGGGAAGTCATCTGACAGCCTGGCTGGGGGCACTTTTCTTTACCTTCAGGTCTTCACCTTCATTTTTTATCTATCTGGGTGAAAATACCAAGGCTCCCATAAAAGGGATAAAGGGCTCAGGCGTATCTGCTTGGAAGCTTTTTGATGAACTGAATGCTTACTTTAAATATTCCGAGTATCACGAAGGCTGGGGCTTCTGGTGTACCAGAGCTTTTGCCAATCAGCGACATTTTGCCTTAGGTATTTCAGGACTTTTATTGGGCTTAGTGGTGTTTCTTCCTTATTTGCAGGCTATGGGAGCCAAGCTGGCTGCACTAAAAGATAAAAAGCAGTCTGCTGTGGAAAATGCAGATGAGAGGATAGAAATCATCAGTGAGGCTGCAGAAGATGAAGAGATTCCCGCGACAAAGGTTTCACCATTTACTTACATAAAGGAAATGTTCTTTACAGCCGACGGATGGATGTTTATGGACTTGAAAAAAGCCATAGGAATGGGCCTTTTCCTGGGAGCTCTGGGCTTTTGGCATGGTTCTGCCCTTATTGCTGCTTTATCGATGCTTTTCTTCATGGCCGCTTTTTCCATGGGGCGTTTGGATTATGTGATTACAGCAGGTCTTAGCGTTCTTTTGACTTTATTACAGTCGAAATTCTTTATTTTCGGCTCGGCCGTTGCTCCGGAGTACTTCTTCGGATTTATTGCTGAAAACAGAACCTTCTGGGGGGTTATGCTTTATGTGGGACTCCTTACAGGGGTGACTATATTAATCGCGATTTTTGCAGCATTAAAGTATCGCGGTGTAAAAAGGTATATGTTGTTCGTTTTCACTGTACCTTTTATTATTTCATTTTTCCTAAAGCTGACACCGGATATTGGTGTCAATCATAAATGGGTTATTATTTCACTCATGCTTATCTCTATGTATACTGCTGATTTTGTGGCTGCCTACTTAAGAGAAAAAGATGCTATGAAAATTATTGCATCTTTGGTATTAATCTTTTGTCTCACGGCTACCGGAGTGGCAGAGCTTAGAATACAGTACAATGAAGATAATAATAAAATGACATTTGAACAGGACAATCCTGTTACGAATTGGGTTAAGGAAAATATATCCAGTCAGGATTTGGTGCTGACTGACGTTTATCCTATTTCCAACATGGTTTTGGGTGGCATTATCAGCTATTACAGCTATCCATATTGTGTATGGTCTGCCGGATATAATTCAGACTTCAGAGCTGCCATGGTAGCAGACATTTTCCAGTCAGAATCCTCAAAAGAGCTGGACTATTATATAAGGATTGCAGATATTGATTATATTATTCTTGATATTACCATCAGAGAGAGTCAGGATTACAGGCTTAACGAGGAAAATATTGAGAATACATATGAAGAGGTATTTACTTTCGGAGAAGGGCAGTGGGCAATCAGAATATTTGATACTCACAAGCCAATATATTAATTAGTAAAAGAGGTTACATATGGATAAACTTTACATCGTAATTCCTGCATATAACGAGAGAGACAATATTGAGTCTGTAATTAATGACTGGTATCCTGTTGTGGAAAAATACGGGCAGGATTCACGCCTGGTTATTGTTAATGATGGCAGCAAGGATGATACTTATGATATTATGCTAAAGCTTAAGGAGGGCAGGCCTCAATTTATTCCCTTGACCAAGCCCAATGGCGGTCATGGGGCCACCATTCTCTATGGCTATAATTATGCTATAAAAGAAGGGGCTGACTACATTTTTCAGACGGACTCAGACGGTCAGACACTTCCGGCAGAATTTGATGATTTCTGGCAGCTGAAAGATCAGTATGATATGGTCATCGGTCATAGAAAGGGGCGTCAGGATGGCTTCAGCAGAGTGTTTGTAACAAAGACATTGAAGCTGGTCTGCAGGCTTAAATTCCATGTTACTGTTACAGATGCCAATACTCCGTTCAGATTGATGAAGGCGGAGACGTTGGCTAAGGAGATAGGATACATTCCGGAAAATTATAACCTTTCCAATGTCATTATTTCCGTAATGCTGATTAAAAAGGGCTATAAGGTTAAATTTTTACCTATTACCTTCAGACCCAGACAGGGCGGCGTAAATTCTATTAATATGAAACGTATCTTTAAGATAGGAAAGCAGGCCCTTAAGGATTTTGCCGATATTAATAAGATAATTAATACCAAATAAATTATTTTCACCATTTACTTGCTATTTTCATGGAAAATGGTACAATAATTTATTAAGAAATAATAAACAAATGGGATGAGGTGCCTATGAGAGTAATTGCCGGTGAAAAAAGACATTTACTACTTAAAACAGTTCCCGGTCTGGATGTTAGGCCTACGCAGGACAGGACGAAGGAAACTTTGTTCAATGTTATGAATCCTTACATTGCAGGCAGCAGATTTTTGGATCTTTTTTCCGGTAGCGGCGCTATTGGAATAGAGGCTCTTAGCAGGGGAGCTGCTTCTGCGGTTTTAGTAGATATAAATAAGGCATCTTTGGACTGTATCAGGGACAATCTTAGAAGCACAGGACTGGCGGACAAGGCCAGAGTACTGGCTACTGATGCTCTTTCGGCAGTTAATATGCTGGAGGGCGAGGGTAAGGTTTATGATTTTATTTTCATGGATCCTCCTTACAATAAAGAGCTGGAGAGACAGGTGCTGGAGCGTCTGGCTTACTCGAAACTGATAGATGAGACTACCTGGATTGTAGTAGAGGCGTCTGATAAGACAGATCTTTCTTATTGTGACAGCTTGGGATTTGAGATTTTTAAAGAAAAGAATTACAAGACCAATAAGCATGTGTTCATTAAGAAGCTTAATTTAAATGGAGAGAGCTGATGAAGATAGGCATCTATCCGGGAAGCTTTGATCCCGTGACATTAGGACATTTGGATATTATTAAGAGAGCTGCCAGACTGTCAGATCGGCTTATTATAGGCGTTCTGAAAAACAGTTCAAAGAAGGCTCTTTTTTCCACGGAGGAAAGAGTGGAACTGTTAAAAAGAGTGACAAAGGATATTCCCAATGTCTGTGTAATGAGTTATGACGGGCTTCTTGTGGACTTTGCCCATGAAATGAAGGCTGATTATTTGGTAAGGGGATTGAGAGCAGTTACCGATTTTGAATATGAGATTCAGATAGCTCAGACCAATCATAAGCTGGCTTCTGATGTGGATACTGTTTTTTTCACTACCAGTATCGAATATTCTTACGTTTCCAGCAGTTTGGTGCGAGAGATTGCATCATACGGCGGAGACATTACCGGATTTGTACCGGTTGAGATTGTTGATGACATTTACAAGAAATTTAAATAAATTATCCGGGGGATTTTGTTATGGCAAATATGACCAATTCAAGTGCAAAAAGAATAGAGCGTTCTATTGACGATCTGTGTGAGTTCATAGAATCTTGCAAGCCCAAGCTTTTCAGTCAGAATGAGGTGCTGGTGCCTCGTGACAAATTCAATGAAAAGATTGATGAAATGAGACTTCGCATTCCTGATGAGGTCAGACGTTGCAATAAGATTATTGAGCAGAGAGATAAGATTATTGCAGAGGCAGAGGCAAAGGCTCAGAAAATCGTAGAGGATGCAGCTATCAAGGCCGAAGCTATGGTGCATGATTCTGAGATTATGAGACAGGCCTATCTCCAGGCTAATGAGTATCTTTCACGTGCTACTCAGCAGGCAGATGAGACAGTTGCTAATGCCAATTATGAGGCTCAGCAGATTCATCAGGGAGCTCTGGAATACACTAAGGAAATGCTTCAGTCCATAGAAAATGTTCTTCGTATCAGCTACAATGAGACTAAGATTAAGACAGATGAGCTTTTATCTGTGCTCTATCAGAATCTTGATATCGTGGCAGCCAATCGTAAGGAACTGGTAGAGGATGTAGCTCCTGCTGAAGAGGATGTGAATTATGGCTTTGAAGAAGAGCTTGATGAGGCATATCAGTACGAAGGCAGCGACGAAGAAGGCTATGATGAAGATGGAGAAGATGACTTCAATCCTGACTCAGATGCTTTCCTCAGAAACATCGATTAATTATTGATTTTAAATGGCGCTCAGCTTCGAGTGCCATTTTTTAAAAATAAAATATAGAGAGGACGTAAAGGGAAAATGGAGTTCAAAATCAGCAATTTGGAAAAGAGTTATGAAAAAAAGGAGGTCCTTAAGGGAATAGATTTTACTTTTGAAAGTGGTAAAATTTATGCACTTTTGGGCCGCAACGGTTCCGGTAAGACCACACTTTTCAACTGTATTAATGATGATATTGATTTTAACAAAGGATCTTTCTCAATAATAGAAGAAGGGACAGAAAGAAAGCTTCAGCCAAAAGATATAGGATATGTTCTTTCAGCACCTACTGTACCTGAATTCCTTACAGGTAGAGAATTTCTCAAATTTTTCATGGAGATTAACCATATTGATGGTAGCGAAGGGAAAAAGTTTGAAGAATTATTTGATATGGTAAAGATTAAACCTGAGGATAGAGGCAATCTTATGAAAGACTATTCTCATGGTATGAAGAACAAGATGCAGATGCTGGTTAATTTTGTGGCAGATCCCAAGCTGCTTCTTTTAGATGAGCCGCTTACGTCTCTGGACGTAGTCGTTGCAGAAGATATGAAGGGCATCCTTCGCCAGATGAAGGGAGACAGGGTTACTATTCTTTCTACCCATATTCTTGACCTGGCTCTTGACTTATGCGATGAAGTAGTACTTATGCATAATGGTAAGCTGGAGAAGCTTTCTGTAGACTTTGAGAATGATAATGAAGCCAGAGCAAGAATCATTGAGGCTCTCAGCGAGGAGGAAGCATGAAAGAAGACTTCCTCAGGTATTTTCAATTAGAAAATGCCTATATAATCAACCATTTTATTCATACCCTTCACAGAATACCTCTTGTAAAAAAGATTGTGGAAGGTAAGCCTTATGATGCCAAAGGATTAAAAGTACTGGGCTCTGTTTATCGTGTTTTCAAAGAAATCATAATGCTTGTGCTCTTTAAGGTGCTGTATTATGCCCTTGTAGTAGGCATGGCATATCTTGTTGTTACTGTCCTTGAGGTAGAGACAAATAGCAGCTATATTTCCGCTGCTTTTATGCTGGTATTTTTCTTTACTACGTTATCCGGAGCTATTTTTAACAATAAGCTATTTGATACTGATGAACATAGCTATTATGCGCTGTCCTTATTGAGAGTAGATGCTAAGAATTATGCTTTTATAAATTACGGTTATTTTATACTGAAGCAGTCTGTAATGAATGTTCTGGCCTTTTTAGTATTAGGCCTGCTTTTTAAAATTCCCTTTATTACCTGCCTGCTGGCAGTATTGTTTATTCCGGCAGCTAAGTTTGCTTTTCAGTGCATTAATATATTTTGCATAGATTTTTTCCATAAGCATCAGACTGCTATGAGCTGGATTAAGCTGGGCTTAACAGGAGCATTTATTGCAGCAGGAAGTGCAATGGCTCTGCTTAATATCTTTTTCTCATTTACTGTATGGAATTTGATTTTTGCAGTTACTATAGTATTGGGAGCACTGGGATTATTAAGGATTCTTACCTTTAAAGACTATACCAGAGTATATAAAAAAGAGATGTCGCTTGCCAGAAATATGGTGGATAAGAAGCAGAATGCGGTTAAAACAAAAGAGCTTACCCAGGCTAAGGCATCCCTGTCAGAAAAAACATTAACAGCTACCAGTGATAAAACAGGCTTTGCTTATTTAAATGATCTCTTCATGAAGAGACATCATAAGTCTCTCTGGGGGACTGTTAGAATCCAGCTTATTGTAATTTTTGTAATAATAGCCGGACTCTCAGCAGTATTTATTATTGCCCCCGGAGCTGCGGAAGGTTTTTCAGATTTGCTTATCGAGTGGATAACAGCAATTATGTTTTTAATGTATTGCCTCAACAGAGGACTTAACTTTACTACGTGCTTATTTGTTAACTGCGATCACTGTTTCCTGACCTATCCGTTTTTTAAGGAACCTAAGCAGATACTGCACCTCTTTACCCTGCGTCTGTTTTCTCTTATCAGACTGAATATTTTGCCGGGGATACTGCTGGGACTGGGCTTTGATCTTTTATATTATTTAACTTCACAAAGCTCAGATTTTCTGTACTACTTTGTTTTCTTCGTATCACCCGTAGCCATGAGTGTGTTTTTCTCCATTCATTACATGATGCTGTATTACATTTTACAGCCCTTTACCAAGGATGCTACAGTAGATTCATTGCCATATAAAATAATCAATTTTGCCACTTACCTGGTATCATACATTCTTTTCCAGATGAAGGTAGGAGGAGTGGTATTTGGCCTGGGAGCCATAGCATTTTGCGTGATTTACAGCATTATTGCAGTAATACTTGTATATACAAAAGCTACTAAAACCTTCAAGATTAGGGCATAAGACGAAGCAAGGGCCCATATTTCCACAAGAAAGTTGTTGGAAATTTGACCCTTGTTATTTTTATTGTTAATATTCACAGTCTGTCCGAACTTCATTCATAGCCCCTTCCGTGCAAGCACGTAAGTCGCGCTACACGCTTATGGACTATTTCATGAAGACTCGTACAGCCTTTACAGTTTAATTCATGTATTTGTCAGCCATTAAGCAAGCTTATGTCTGCCTAATACATGGATTAACTGTGAATAGTAACTTTTTATTTGAAAATTAATGGGGTTTTTTGACAGTCATGGATGAAATCCACCCGGTATTTGGAAGCATATACTTTTTCATAAAGATCTGACGCTTTCATATCCAAAAGCAGCAGTGCATCCTCTTTGTCAATAATTTCTTTTGGCTTTGTGTATATGTAAAGAGCTTCTTTTTCTTTAAAGGACTTAAGAAGAAAAGAATCTGATTTGGTTAAGGCCAGTAATCGTATGGAGTGTGGATATGCGACATGACCATCCGGGTAGAGAATGTCATTTTTTTGTACAGAGAGTAATATATGAATAAAGGCACGACGTATAGTACTTTCCGAGAAATTTTTACTTTTACAGCTATCTATTAATTGCCTGTAGGAGGTGGCATTCTCACTTTTTTTAATCTTATTGGCCAGATCGCCTGATATACCCGGAGTATTTTTCAGCTCATCTTCACTGATATAGTGGAGACGATAGCTTAGCATATTGAAAAAATCATCCATGAATAGTGGCTTAAAATCCATATGGTAAGGTATAAAATCAGATACAGGTGCGCCCTCATGTATTTTGGATCGAAGACTGCTGGCGGAAGCAATATTATCATTTGCTACAGCACTGTTATGACCGACACCTTTTCTTTTTATGGCTATGGGCTCCAGCTTGGATCTTAGTTTTTTTAATGTCTTAATATATTCCAAAGCCAAAATATCGTTGGGAGAGGAGAAATCCTCCTTACAGATACCACAGGCTATAAGAGCAGAAGATACAGCTTTTGCATAACTCATGCCCGATTTAACATTATTATTTATGGCTTCTTCCAATGTATCATCCGGATTATTCATGATATCGGCCAGCTTACAGAGGCTTTCAGTATCACCGGACTCGGAGCCGAAGAATAAGTAGTCCACTCCCAGGGCATCTGCTATAGAAGCAGCACCATAAGCAAAATCAGGTGCAGATGAACCGGCATACAAAAGCGGAAGCTCAAATACGGCAGAGAAGCCGGCATGCACAGCCATTTCTGCTCTTTTGTGCTTATTCACCAGGGCTATATCACCCCGCTGGACATAATCGCCGCTCATAATCGCTATACAATAATCCACACCATATTCATTTTTTATTGTATCCAGAAGGTATTTGTGGCCATTATGGAAGGGATTAAATTCAGCAATTACTGCAGCTGTTTTCATTGCGATTCTTGCTCCGTATGATTAAATGTTCTAAAAAAATGTCATTTTCAAAAATATAAGAATTTTTTTCTTGTTTCTACCTGAAGATTATACTATAATTTTTAGGAATGCGCAAACCATAGTAATTTTATGGCCTTATACGCTTAAATTTAAACTATGAAAAAAGGAGTAAATAAATGAAAGTTTTAGTATTAAACTGTGGTTCTTCATCTCTTAAATTCCAGTTCATCGACATGGAGAATGAATCCGTTCTGGCAAAGGGTATCTGTGAGAAAATCGGTCTTGATGGCTCTATGTACAGCTATAATCCTACCGGCAAGGAAGGCTTCAAGGATAAGCTGGCTTCCATGCCCGATCATAAGGCAGCAGTAAAGCTTGTTATTGATGCTCTTATGGATAAAGCAAATGGTGTTATTGCTGACGTTAAGGATATTGATGCTGTAGGTCACAGAGTACTCCACGGTGGTAAGTTCTACTCAGCTTCCATCGTAGTAAATGAAGACGTTAAGCGTGTTATCAGAGAGTGTTTCGATCTGGGACCTCTTCACAACCCTGCAAATCTTATCGGTATCGAGGCTTGTGAGGCACTTATGCCTGCTACTCCTCAGGTTGCAGTTTTTGATACAGCTTTCCATCAGACAATGCCTGAGAAAGCATATATGTATGCCCTTCCTTATGAGTATTATGAGAAGTATGCTATTCGTAAGTATGGTTTCCATGGCACTTCTCATTCATTCGTATCCAAGAGAGCTATTGATTTTGCAGGCCTGGATGTAAATAATTCTAAGGTTATCGTTTGCCACCTGGGTAACGGAGCTTCTCTTTCTGCAGTAGTTAATGGCAAATGTGTAGATACATCCATGGGTCTTACTCCTCTTGAGGGTCTTATCATGGGTACACGTACCGGTGACCTTGATCCTGCAGTAGTTCAGTACATTGCCAACAAAGAGGGTAGAACAGTAGATGATGTTCTTAATATCCTTAACAAGAAGTCAGGTGTAGCTGGTGTGTCCGGCGTATCTTCAGACTTTAGAGACCTGGATAAGGCTTCCAAGGAAGGCAATGAGAGAGCAAAGCTTGCTTTCGATATGTTTATCTACAGAGTAGCTAAGTATGTTGGTAGCTATGCAGCTGCTATGAATGGTGTTGATTGTATCGCTTTCACAGCAGGTCTGGGCGAGAATGACGGTAAAGCTCGTCAGGCTATCTGCGATTACCTTGGATTTATGGGTGTTAAGCTGGATGCTGAGGCTAATCAGGTACGTGGTAAGGAAACAGTTATTTCTACAGCTGATTCAGCAGTAAAGGTAGTTGTTATTCCTACCAATGAGGAGCTTGCAATTGCCAGAGAGACAATCGCACTCATCTAAGTAAAAAATATAATAAAAAAGGTTGACAAAACAATGTGAGATGTATATAATTTCATATTGTGTTTGTCAGCACGTATAGGATTATTATGCTTATTTCATTATCTGAAATTATGAATATCCCCGGAGGGAGCAGGACTTTTGAGGCTGATTACAGCCCTGAGACTTTTTCTACCGGTGGTAATACCTACACATTTCTTGAGAAAAAGCCGGTTTCGGTTACAGTCAGAAATGACAAGGGCAGAAGGGTTCATGTTTCCGCTCACGGAGCATTCAAGTTTTCTGTTCCATGTGACAGATGCAGAGTACCACAAGAGGTACCTGTTGAGATTGATTTTTCCCAGGAAATAGATATGAATAAGACATCCAAAGAGCGTGCAGAAGAATTGGATGATACAGAATACATCACCGGATACGATTTGGATGTGGACCGATTGGTATACGAAGAAATCCTGCTTGGATTCCCCATGAAGGTTTTGTGCAGTGAAGATTGCAAGGGGACTTGCATTGTCTGCGGTCATAATCTGAATTTAGGAGAATGTGGTTGCGACCGCACAGAGCCGGATCCGAGAATGGCTGTTATCCGTGATATTTTCAAAAAGACTAAGGAGGTGTAACACGCATGGGAGCTATATGTCCAAAGAATAAGCATTCCAAGGCTAGAAGAGACAGTCGTAGAGCAAACTGGAAGATGACTGCTCCAAACCTGGTAAAGTGCTCAAAGTGTGGCGCATTAATGATGCCTCACAGAGTATGCAAGAGCTGCGGTTCTTACAACAAGAAGGAAATCATCGCTGTTGGCGAGTAATGAAGTAATAAAAGAGGAAGTGAATGCTTCCTCTTTTTTACGCTCACCAAGAGGCAATTGCAAGCTGATAAGCGTTAGAAAGATTATGCTATATTATCAGATGTTTTAGATAGTTTAGTAAAAAGGGAACATTGCTTTGGAATTCTACAAAGTCATGACGTCCTTTATAGCTTTCACCAAATAAGTAAATATGATTATCCAGGGCATATTCTCTGTAAGCTTTTGATACAGGCAGGAATATGCCTTCTTTTTTTGCAAAAGCCAGCTCCCTGCCGGCTTTTTGTTTATTTTCCTTGGCTATACCTGTTGCGATTGAGCTTAACATGGCCTGACCTTCGGACAAAATATAAGTATAATTTTTATAGTCATCGAAATAATAGTGAAGCAGTCCTGTCTTTAAGGAGATTATCATTTCGGTGGCATTTTCACTGCAAATAATCACGTAAAGGCCTGTATCTGCTTCAAAGGTCACCGGAAACAGAGGATAAGGTATATTAATTATAAGCTGATAAGGAGTCATCTCGAAAGTGATATCGTGAGGCTCCTGCAAAAATCCGCATTTTTTGTAGATATAGTATAATCCGTCGATATCTTCTGCATTATGAAGGAGCATGCAGGAGGTGATGGCTTTGATTCTGTCAAAAGCATCAGCTTTTTTACTAACCTCATAAAGCCTTCTCATACCGGTAAGCTCCTCATAAAGCAGAGCCAGGTCAGCACCGGAAAAAGTATCGGTGCGGTTATAGCCTGCCAGATATTCCACAGTCTTTAGTTTGAGGTCAGTAGTGTCGAAATATTTCTTGTAATGAAACAGAGCCTTGTAAATATCCAGGCTTTTACACCCCTCCAGAGAATAATTCATTTTATGACGTATAAATTTATGATTAAGATAGGGGATATCAAAGGTGGATCCGTTAAAATGAACTAAAGTTTTTTGAGAATCGTAATGCTCCTTAAAGTAGAGCAGAAGCTCCTTTTCCTCATTGTAATCCTCGCAGAAAACAGAAGTCAGTATACATTCGCTGCCTTCCATCTGCATATAGCCGATGAGATAGATATAGGAGGTCTTGGGAGACAGATTGGTAGTCTCTATATCGAAGAAGAAGTAGTCATTGGGGATAGTATATTCTCTTTTTTGCCGGATAATCTCCATCGGTGCTCCTTCATACTATTTATATTTTATAAAAATATAAGTTAATTATACTAGAATAGTTAGCTTTTGTCTTTATCTTTTATAAGGTTTTTGATACAATATAATTTGAGATACATATGGGCATTATACAGACTATTATTGTGATCTGAGAGGTGTACTATGTGGGAACTTCCGTTTCTTGGGATTGAATTTTACAAGGTGTTTTATTGCTTTTTTATATACTGTTTTGTTGGCTGGATATGGGAGTGCTGCTATTGCTCTGTTATGGAAGGAAAGCTGATTAACAGAGGCTTCTTAAATGGCCCGGTTATTCCTATTTACGGCTGTGCAGCCACATTGATTTTCCTGGGCTTTTACAATCCATATATGGTACATTTAGCTACCGAGCGCAATGTCGAAGCCTATGTGACCATATATGTACTGGGAGCTATTATTGCATCTTTGCTGGAGTATATTACCAGCTACAGCATGGAAAAAATGTTTCATGCCAAGTGGTGGGATTATTCTCATTTACCGTTAAACATCCATGGGCGTATATGCCTGTTAATATCCCTTTTCTGGGGACTGGCTTCGGTATTTTTGGTAAAGGTACTGCATCCGCTGGTTCTTTCTCTCATTGATGTTTTCCCCAGAAACCCGGGAGAAGTGGCAGGATACGTGATTTTAGTTATATTCATCGCAGATATTTTATCTACAGTCATTGCTACAGTTCATCTGGATCAGAAGATTACCTACATCCAAAAGCTTCGTAGTGAATTCTTCGAATTTACTGAGGAAATGAAGAAGTATGAGATAGAGCTGAGAGGAGACTTTAAGGACAAGTTTGGTGATACTGCCGTAGGTGAAATAGTAGACCTGGGCATGTCAAGAATGGATGCGGCCATAGCCTTTAAGAATCAGGAAAAAATCGAGAAAAAGGAGCTTAAGGCCGAAAAGCGTAAGGCCAGAATCAACAAGATCGATATTGCTCTGGGTAAAAACAAAGTTCGTATGGATGCAGCTACTGAGGAAGTTAAAAGGCGTATGGAGTCTGTGCAAATGCAGGCCAAGGAGCTGTTTAACGAGCATGTGGCTGTAAGTCTT
>JAZUFN010000227.1:0-8996 GCA_045640725.1 Lachnospiraceae bacterium | reverse complement strand
CAGGGACGTTTCTTATTGTCAACATTTTAAAAAAATGTTGACAATAAGAAACGTCCCTGTGTCAACTTCTAAGAAACGTCTCAGCCGATTTTATGCTTCAAAATTAAACAAGGAACTGTATCCTGACTGACCGGAAAGCCCAGCGTCGTTGCCATAGGTCTGCTTGAACTTTTCCTTGTAAGCCTTATCTGCTACATCCTTGGCAGCCTGAAGCCTTTCCTTGGATGTCATCTTCTTTGGATCCAGCTTTGTAGTCTCTGTCTTAGCTGTGTCATTTTCTTTATTATCTGACTCATCAGGCTTTTTAGTAGTCTCGCCTGCCTCAGCCTTCATTTTTTTGACATAAGCATTAGCCAAAGTCCTGTAAGAACCCCGACTGATATTTTTATACTCTGATGCTAAAGAAGCCAGTCCCTGGGTGCCATTATTTGATTTTGGCAAAGAATTAAAGAGCCCTGAATAATTCATATTTGGATTAATTCTCATGGTCTGCCTCCTTTCTCACAAAAAGAATATCCCCTAACAGGTATCTATAGAATACTCCATTAGGGGAACAGATTCAATAAATTTTTTCTAAATTAGCGCTTGGGAACCAGCTTCTCCTGACCACCCATATATGGACGAAGGGCTACAGGGATATTTACTGTACCATCTGCCTGGAGATTATTCTCAAGGAAGGCAATAAGCATACGTGGAGGTGCTACTACTGTATTGTTCAGTGTATGAGGCAGATATTTCTCACCATTCTCGCCTGATACTCTCATGCGCAGACGTCTGGCCTGAGCATCGCCCAGATTGGAACAGGAACCCACCTCGAAGTACTTCTTCTGACGAGGAGACCAAGCCTCTACATCACATGACTTAACCTTAAGATCTGCCAGGTCACCTGAGCAGCACTCAAGAGTACGTACAGGGATATCCAGACTTCTGAAAAGGTCAACAGTATTCTGCCAAAGCTTATCATACCACATCTTAGACTCTTCAGGCTTGCAGACAACTACCATCTCCTGCTTCTCAAACTGGTGAATACGGTAAACACCACGCTCTTCAATACCGTGAGCGCCCTTTTCCTTACGGAAACATGGGGAATAGGAAGTAAGTGTCTGAGGAAGGCTGGCCTCAGGAATAATCTGGTCAATAAACTTACCGATCATGGAGTGCTCGGAAGTACCGATAAGGTAAAGATCCTCGCCCTCAATTTTGTACATCATGGCCTCCATCTCTGCGAAGGACATAACACCTGTAACAACGTCCGCTCTAATCATAAAAGGAGGTACACAGTATGTGAAACCGCGGCCAATCATGAAATCACGGGCATAGGAAATAACTGCAGAGTGTACTCTGGCAATATCGCCCATCAGATAGTAGAAACCATTACCTGCTACACGGCGGGCAGAGTCAAGGTCTATACCACAGAAGGACTCCATAATATCTGTATGATAAGGAATCTCAAAATCAGGCACAACAGGATCACCGTACTTCTGAATTTCTACGTTCTCAGAATCATCTTTTCCGATAGGAACAGTAGGATCAATGATGTTTGGAATAGTCATCATAATCTTCTTGATCTTCTCTTCCAGCTCAGGTGCCTGAGCCTCCAGCTCAGCCAGACGGGCTGAATCCTTGGCTACCAGCTTCTTTGCCTCTTCAGCCTCTTCTTTTTTACCCTGAGCCATAAGTGCTCCAATAGACTTGGAAATCTTATTCTTCTCAGCGCGAAGATTGTCGGCCTCCTGCTTAGCTGCTCTATTCTGCTTATCCAGCTCAATAACCTCATCTACCAGAGGGAGCTTGGAATCCTGAAACTTGTTCTTAATATTCTGCTTAACAACTTCAGGATTCTCACGTAAAAACTTAATATCGATCATTTTATCCTTATTACCTTTCTATCGCAGGCAAAACCTACTTTTTATTTTATTTCTTAAGTTGGTATTATAGTTTTTTTCACAGAAAAAAACAATATAATTTTATAAGGCTTTTCTGAACTGGTCAACAATCTTCAAAATACCATCCAGGGCTTCCTTAACAGTACCTTCTGCAAATGGGCTCTTAATACCGGAAGCCTCCAGGAGCTTCAGATAGCTCATGGTGCCACCGTTCTTGCAGAGAGTAAGATATGCTTCCCAGCCCTCTTTTTTGTCCTCATTATACTTATTGAAGAGCTGATATGCGGAAACCTGTGCCAAAGCGTAGTCTACATAGTAGAAAGGATAGAGGAAAATATGCTGCTTCTGCATCCAGAAAGCACCTGTCTCCATGAAGGCATTACCGTCATACTTTCTCCAAGGCAAATAAACTTCTTCAATATGCTTCCATACTGCACGGCGCTCCATGGAAGTCATCTCAGGCTTTTCATATACTCTGTGCTGGTATTCGTCAACCGCGCAAAGGTAAGGAATAACCTTAATAGTATCTGTCAGATGCAGGTATCTGTACTTGTCTACCTTGTCACCGAAGAAAAGGTCCATCCATGGGTAGGTAAGCATCTCCATGGTCATGGAATGAATTTCATCAATGTCTGATGTGGACATGGACAGGGATGAAACCGGAATGCATCTGCTGCCGGTATAGCCCTGGAAAGCATGTCCTGCCTCATGTGTAAGTACGTCAACGTCTGCAGAAGTGCCATTGAAATTACTGAAAATGAAAGGTGCTTTTTCACCATTCAGAATGGTCATGTAGCCACCCAGATGCTTATTAGGTCTGGTCTCCAGATCAAAAAGGTCATACTTAACCATGAAATCAAAGAACTCCTTGGTCTCAGGTGAAAGCTCTGAATACATCTTCTGAGCCTTGGCTACCAGCTCATCCTTGGTACCTATAGGATTGGCATTGCCGTCTGCAAAAACCAGAGCCTCATCGTAGAAATAAAGCTCGTCCAGTCCAAGTCTCTTTCTCTGCTCCTCAAAAAGCTCTGCAGCTGCAGGAACGATAGTCTCTACTACCTGCTTACGGAAAGCTGCCACATCCTCTTTGGTATAATCAAAATGACCGCTATCCAGATAGCATACATCACCGTAAAAATCAAAGCCCAGGATCTTGGCCTGCTCTGCACGGTTGTGTACCAGCTGATCATATATGTCTTCAAGCTTCTCTGAAACACTTTCATAAAGACCTGCCCATGCCTCAAAAGCCTCCTTACGGGTAGCTCTGTCTGTGGACTGCATGTGCTTTAAAAGTCCGTAGAAATTGCATTTCTCTCCTCTGAAATCACATACACATGTAGCAGCTGTTTTGCTGTATTCTGTGGTCAGCTCATTTTCCTTAATCTGAAGGGGAATAAGGGCCTCATTTTTGAGAGGAAGTGTCTTTAAATCATGCATGGTGATCATCTCACCGAATTCCTTTTCGAAATCAGCTCTGAATTTGCTGTTAAGCATAACTTCACTCTGTCTCTTGAAAAGTGGCATAAGCTTTGGTGTCTCTGAATCCACAAACTGCATTTCTGCATCGTAAAACTCATCTGCCTTGTTCATGGTGTTTCTGATAGATGCAATAGTAAACATATCATTTACACGGTTGGATAAATCCTCCAACTCAAAAAAGATTGCTCTTGCCTCCTCATAGCTGCCGGCTGCCTCAGCCCTGTCCAGACCTGCGTTCATGGCCTTGGTATACTCCTCCAGGTCAGGTCTCTTGTACTCAAGTTCTGAAAATTTTTTCATTGTCTGTCTCTCCTTTATGTTAAATTAATCAGCTCCCAATTCACTTTTAAGATACTTTTCCAAATAATCGGCTCTCTCACCGATAAATTTTGTTATCTTACTTATCTGCTCTTCCTGATGCTCAGCCCCTGCCCACATTCCGGGCTTACCCTGTCTTCTCAGGCTTTCGATATACTTAATGTGTTTTTCCATAGCTTCAGCCCGACCTGCATTCATGACTTCCAGCATTTTCAGCATATTTTCCCGGGAAAAAGCCCCCTTCATAAGCTGTCTTATATAGTCTATGAAATACTGCCTGCATTCGTCTCTCTTCATAAGAGCGGTAAAAAGAGGCGAATAATTGGAAAAATCACCATGTGTATTGCCAGGATTCATTATACTTTTCAAATTGTTATAAGAAGCCTGGGTCTCCTTCTGATCATACAGGCCCATGGAATAGTCTGTATCGTGCAGGAGGAATCTCCATTTCCCGTCGAAAACGTCTCCTTCCTCGTACTGTTCATCCTTGCCCTTATAATACCTGTAACACTTGTAGTTGTTCCATGGCCAGTCTCTATTATTTACCAGGATATTAATGGCATAATACTGAAGATAGTTCTCTACATCCATAAAATCACATAGATCTTTATAATTGCTGTCGGATGTCATATCTAACCCTGACAGATAGGCGTAAGATGCATTGAACTCGTTGGCGGCGTCCTGATTCAGTCCTTCGTCCTCATCCACCTTTTTTTCAGTCTCTGAACCTTCAAGGATAATGAACTCTCCTTTGTGATCCTTCTTGCCGTATTTTGCCTTGAAATAAGAATCGCAATAGCTCTCATGGAGCCAGTACAGGCCTCTGTACTCTCCATTAATGTACATGGCTGCAGGAGCTACAGCCTCTGTGTCCATAAAGCCTGCCCTGGCAGCCAGTCGCTGTACCAGCTCATCTCTTATCCATGCAAACTGAAAGTCATTACCGCAGTTACGGATTACCAGTCGCTTGTAAGAATCAATGTTTTCACCGCTGCCATCCTGCTTTTTAGTACCGAAAAAGTCATAAGCAAAGGTCTTATTTTCTGCATCATATTCTTCTCTGGCAAAAAGCTTTACAGACTTAAGATAGCTTTCGCGGGAGGCGCCACCGTATATTCTGATGCCACACAACTGGCGTACAAGATTCTGTCCGGCAGGATCAGATATCATAACCGTCACCTGACGCTCACTTTCCTTTCCACGAATCTTATAATTTTCGCCATAGAAAATACCGTTGGGGCCCTTCGTCAAATCCTTGTCCTGCCCTCGGATATTAATGGTGTAAACACCTTCCATGTAGTCCCATTTTTCTTCTTTATTTTTTTCCTTGCCACAGCTTGAAAAAAGCAATGTAAAGGTTATACCTGTCAATAAAAGCAATCGGGTAAATCTTTTCATCGTCCTATTGAGTATACGCTCCTTGTCTCTACAGCTGATACCCTGCCTTCTTCTATCTTTATGACCTTTTCCTCTCCTGCATTAAGGTCGAAGAAATTGTCTGAAAGCTTGCAGTCCGGATCATCTGCAATTATTTCGATTTTTCTGGCATAGCGAGCGGCCTTAACTATAATAGAGTCTCCCTGAATCTCAGCTGTAATACCAGGCTCCGGGAAGCAGAAATGCTTGGGTGCTACGAACAACACGGTACCACTGCTCTCACCGTAGGAATATGTCAGATAATGCCTGGTAGGAACAATCTTACCGGTCATATCAATTTCTTCATCCCACCATACAGACAAAGGCTCGACAGTAACCTCTTTATGTCCCTCATAGAGCACCTGCCCTTCGGTATCCCTTATGCTCCAGCTAAGGGTATCGGACACCTGACTCATGGTCTCGTTTGCCACATTCAATCTAAAGGAATATTTTACCTTTCTATCCTCAGAAATGCAATAGGGACGCTGATTTATATCACCATTTTCTTCTGCAGATACCAGTACCGGAGCAAACATTTTTTTCTCAGCGTAATGAAGGGCTTTTCTTCTGCCAAAAGAATCTATTCCTGCCCAAGAAGCTACCGGCCAGATATCATTCAACTGCCATACCACGGTACCCATGCAGCGGCCTCTGTGTCTTCTGTTATGCTCGACTCCGTATCTTATAGCTTCCGCCTGTAAAAGCTGGGATGCGTAAATAAGACTGTCAAAAGAATTAGGATATCTGTAGGTGGCAGACATGTAGTTCATTATTTTTCCGTTGGCTGAAGTGTTTCTCTGATGCATCTCCATGACATAGGAGAAAATATTTCTGTCCTCTTCTTCAGTGAAGCTTTCTATGGTAGCTAATGCCGGGAAGGACTGAAAACCGAATTCTGACAGATATCGGTAGTAATACTTTCTGAAATCCGTAAAAGGTTTGTTGCCATGCCATACATCCCAGTAGTGGGCATCGCCGTCATTTTCATCCCATGGATAGTCGAAATTGCCTCCTCTGGATGGGGAAGATGGCCAGTAAAAGCTGTCAGGATCCAATTCTTTTACCAGCTTAGGAATGATGTAATCAAATATTTTTAAATAGTCTGCTTTCTGCTTGGTGGAAGGCTTCCACCAGCCATCCAGTGTCTGAGTCTCCATCTCATTATTGCCGCACCAAAGCCCCAGGGATGCATGATGTCTGATACGTTTTACATTATCAATGATTTCCTGGGTAATATTGGCCTCGAATTCATCATCCAGCTCATAAGACGCACAGGCAAACATAAAATCCTGCCATACTATAAGGCCCAGTTCATCACAAATATCGTAAAAGAAGTCATCCGGATAATAGCCGCCACCCCACACTCTGATGGAATTGTGGTGAGCCCATACCGCATCTTTAAGGAGTTTTTCCGTACGTTCTCTGGTAATACGAGGCAGCAGGTTATCCTCAGGGATGTAGTCAGCTCCCATGGCAAATACTTTCACACCGTTTACTATATGGCAAAATTCTCTGCCCCATTCATCATGTTCTCTGGACATGGACATGGTGCGAAGGCCGATACGCTTGCTGACTGTATCCAGGGTATCCGATGTAGCTATGTCGGTCAGCGCCACTTCTACGGTATAGAGATACTGTTTTCCATAGCCATTGGGCCACCAGAGATAAGGATTGTCAATAATTATCTCATCTTCTGCAGGTCCCTCATACACTACCTTTCCAAAAGGGTCGGTAACAGTACAGATAACCTGGGTCTGCAGCTCACTTACGGCATCGCCGAAGGCATCTATCTTTATGTCTCCTACTACCAGCTCTTCTTCTGTGTCTATTAGAAGCTCTACCTTATTTTCAGAATGAAGCTGGGAAATAAACACATCTGTGATTCTGGCTTTCTCTACCCCTATAAGAGTAACGTCTCTGAAAATGCCGGCATCAGGCAGACGTGGACCCCAGTCCCAACCAAACATGCAGTGGGCTTTTCTAAGGTGTGGGAAGCCTTCAGTGGCATCACCGGAGCCGCCGGTGTAACATTTTTCCTGTTCTTCTTTTATATAATTTATAGGAGAATCGATGTGTACCAAAAGGTCATTTTCTCCCTCTTTTAATAGGCCTGTTACATCATACTCCCAGGTCCTGTGCATATTACAGGCGTCAAAAAGCAGATCTCCGTTTAAAAATACGTGAGCCATAGTATCAATCCCTTTGAATTCCAGGTAAATTTTGTCGGAATTAAGCAGGCCCTTTTCAGGTGTAAAGCTCAGTTTGTACTCAAAATCATTTTTCATAAGGTCATAGGCATCCAGCTCGTTATCCCTGTAAAACGGATCCGGGATAAGTCCCTTATTTAAAAGTGTGTGGTAAACACTGCCGGGAACAGATGTCTCTATATCCTTTTCCCTGATATCATATCCCTGGGAACCCAGTACCGTGAGGCGCCAATTATTGTTTAAAAGCTGTTTTTTCATTGTGTATACTCCTATGCTTTTTAAAATCGGTATCAAATGTGGCTAAATATTATCATGAAATTTAGTTTATTTCAAAGCTAAAGAAACTAAATATTTATTAAAAAACTAAACATAGCCCTAAATTTGTTTTTTCCCCCTTGCATATTTTCGCTTCAAGCATATAATACTTTTGGTTTAATTTTATATGAAAGAAGAAAAATCATGGCCTTTCCACGTCCCCGTCCGGGATACATAAAAAGATTTATAAAAAATCAGCCGGTACTTTTTGTCGCCATTATAGCTATGGTGATTACCTGCTTTTTCGTCCACCCCGATAAAGAATATCCGGGCTACTTTAATTTAAAAACTTTAGCCACACTTTTCTGCACACTTGCAGTTGTGGCAGCTTTTAATCACATTCACACCTTTGATATCCTGGCTCGTGGCGTAGTCGTAAGATTTCATACCCTGCGGAATGCCACCATCGCCCTGGTTTTCATCACCTTTATAGGCTCTATGGTGCTGGCCAACGATATGGCGCTCCTGACCTTTTTGCCTCTGGGCTTTATGGTTATGGACAAGACCGACAATCACAGGGCCATGGCCTATACCTTCATCATGCAAAACATTGCAGCCAATCTGGGAGGTATGCTGACTCCCTTCGGCAATCCACAGAATCTTTACCTGTATGCCTACTATGAGATTCCTACCTGGGAATTCGTAAGCATTATGTTTCCACCTTTTGCTGTGGCCACAATAATGATAGTAGCTTGCTGCCTGTTTGTTAAAAACACTCCTTTGGAGCTAAAAAAAGACAGCCATTTCCACTTGCGCAAAAAAAGAACAGCTGTTTATACACTGCTTTTCATTTTTAGTATTTTAATTGTATTCAGAGTGGTTAACCATATTGTTGGAACCTTGGTAGTGATTGTTGCTCTGCTTTTTCTGGACAGAAAGGCAATTAAAGAGGTCAATTATCCCTTGCTGCTTACCTTCTGTGCCTTCTTTGTTTTTTCCGGCAATCTGGCCAGAATCCCTGCAGTAAACGACTTTTTCTCCTGGCTCCTGCCAAAAAACACTCTGCTTTTCGGTATCCTGTCCTGCCAATTTATAAGTAATGTTCCATCAGCTGTATTGCTGTCGCATTTTACAGACAATTATGCGGCACTTCTACCTGCTGTTAATATCGGTGGCTGCGGCACCCTCATCGCCAGCCTGGCCTCTTTGATCACATTTACCGAGTTCAAGCACCACAATGACGTCCGTGCTGTTGGCAAATACATGTTCCAATTTTCCGGCATCAATGTACTCTTCATTGTGGTACTCTACATCGTGGAAAGCATCATACTATGAGAGGTGTGAGAGGTGTGACAAGGGGACGTATCTGTTTGACACATTTGTGACAGGGGGACGTATCTAATTGACACACTTTTAGGGAAAAGTGTGTCAATTA
>JAZUFN010000226.1:0-21785 GCA_045640725.1 Lachnospiraceae bacterium | reverse complement strand
ATCGTAGGTACACCTTCTTCAGGTGATCACTTTATCGAGGATGTAGAGTCTGCATCAGGCGGCCAGTCAGTTGGTTTCCTTGGCGCAGCAGGCAACAAGGTAGTATTTAAGACAGATAAGGCTAAGGGTGATGTAACTCTTAGATTCAGAGTAGCATCAGCAGCATTCAGCATGGAGACATTTGGTAATGGTGACATGCAGATTGCAGGCAATGTTAAGATTTTGGTTAACGGCAAAGAAGTATCCTTCAATGACCAGAAACTTATCGGTGGTGCTGAAAAGTATGATAACTGGACAGACTTCAATGTAAATGCAACACTTAATGCAGGTGAGAATGAAATCGTTCTTGAAATGGTTACCGGAACAGCTGTAAACGTTGACTATCTTGAAATCTTAGAAGGCCACAATGCAGGCGGTAACGGCGGCAATGGCGGCAACGGCGGCGGTGGTACTACTATCGTTGAGAAGGAAGTTATTGTTGAGAAGGTAGTAAAAGAGAACAAGTATGTTAACGTTCCTACACGTATTGTAAAGACAGCAATTCAGAACGTTAAGGATATCGCTCTTTTCTCATGCATTATCTGTCTGGTACTTTTAGCAGTATACGCTGTAGTATCTATTGTCAGAAGAGCAAGAATGACAGATGATGACAAGAAGGAATTTGCAAGAATTAAAGCAGAGAAGAAGGCATTAAAGGCTGAATTCTCCAAGGGATATGCAGGTGTCACAGGCGCTGAAGAGAAGGAAATCGCAAGATATGATTACAAGCTCAAGGGCGCTGAGGCAAAGGAAAAGGCATATAAGGACATTAATGCTCTTACATACGGTGAAGGTAAGGCCAGAGCAAAGGCTCTTGACATTGCATACAAGAAGCATGTAGCAGCATGGCTGGTAGGTATTGTGGTAATTGCCTGCACATTAGGTACACTTCTGGGCCTTCACTACACAGGTAATGTTGTAATCGACAGCCCGGCTCCTATTAAGGCAGCATCTTCACTTATTGTAAATGCATATGACTGGGGTGCAGGTGCCAACAAGCTGGTAGTAAGCCTTCCCGGTACAGTAAAGGCAGGAGATATTACTGCTGATATGTTCTCTGTAAAGGTTACAAAGCAGGGCTTCTTCGCAGGTATGAATACCGAGGCTGAGAGAACCGTAGTTGACGCTTACATTTCAGACGAGCAGGGTAATAAGGTTAAGGGCAAATCCAAGTATGTTACTATCGAAATGTCCGTAGATCCTGCAAAGGATGAGACAAATCCTTTCCATTATGATTTCATGGAGACCCAGAGAAATACTTGGGCTAATCCTTATACACATGTAATTGAACTGGTAGCAGGTAAGAAGATTCAGATCGGTAAGACTGTATACTCCAAGCTTGACTGCACAAAGCAGACAAAGATTATCTGCCCTGAGCTTAATGATGTTACAGAAACAGTAGCTACATACGCTGATATCGAGCTTAGATATGCATCCTACGCTCCTGAGAAGCTTAAGAAGGATAAGGTAAAGAATGCACTTATCGTATGGCTCCACGGTATGGGTGAAGGCGGTGCTGACATCAGAATCAATACTCTTGGTAACAGAGTAACAGGTCTCTGGCAGGATGAAGTACAGAAGTGCTTCGATGGCAATGGTGCATATGTACTGGCACCACAGTCGCCAACCATGTGGATGGATGATGGTAGCAATACTCTTTCAACAGGTGCTAAGGCTTCCATGTACTCCGAGGCTCTCTGGCAGTTAATTACGGAGTATGTAAAAGCTAATGACGATATTGATCCAAATCGTATTATCATTGGCGGTTGCTCCAATGGCGGCTATATGACAATGAACATGCTGCTCCTGCATCCTGACTACTTCGCTGCAGCTTATCCTACATGCGAGGCTTATGAGGACCAGTATATTACAGCTGCTCAGATTGAATCCATTAAGAATGTTCCTATCTGGTTCACACATGCAAAGAACGATCCTACAGTAAATCCTGAGACTTTCACAGTTGCTACATATAACAGACTCGTTGCAGCAGGTGCAAAGAACGTACATTTCACATTCTGGGATGATGTTCGTGATTTGTCCGGTAAGTACAAGAATGAGGATGGCACTGCTTATTCTCACAACGGACATTATTCATGGATTTATGTTCTTAACAATGCATGCGCAAAGGATTTCAACGGCAGCAATGTTCAGCTTAATGGTAAGGATGTATCTATTTGGCAGTGGCTTGCGGCTCAGCACAAATAATGGTAAACTTAAAGAAAAAGCGCTGAGGTTATTATGGTAAACGTAGCAATAGTAGAAGATGAACAGAAACATGCAGAGATCCTGAAGACATACTTGGAAAGGTATGGAAAAGAACACAGTGTGGATTTTAACATTGAGCTCTTTGGCGACGGACTGGATATAGTAGAAGATTATGATCAGCGTTTTGATCTGATATTTCTGGATATTCAAATGCGCCATTTGGATGGCATGACAGCTTCGAAAAAGATTCGTGAGCTGGACACTTCGGTAGTGCTTATATTTATCACATCAACAGTGCAGTATGCAGTACAAGGGTATTCGGTTGATGCCCTGGGTTATGTACTTAAACCCGTCCCATACGTGGCTTTCTCCCAGTTGGTGGAGAAGGCCATGGGGCGGATTGAAAGTAAACGTAAGAAAAACTATATCGGTTTCTCCACTTCTCAGAGACAGGTGAAGCTGGATGTGAGCCGTATTATCTATATCGAAAGTCAAAGAAATAATGTACTTATCCACACAAAGGAAGAGAACTATCTGACAGCAGGACCGTTAAAAAAATATGACGAACAGTTGGCAGGAATGGGATTTTCCCAGTGTCATAGTGCGTATATCGTAAATCTTTCCTATGTTTCGGCGGTGCGCCATGAGGAATTGGCGCTGACCAATGGTGTGACATTACCAATCAGCAGAGCAAGAAAAAAAGAATTTATGCGTGAGCTTACGGAGGGAATAATATGAGTTTTTTGCTTAATCTCCTGGCTCCGGAAAACATTCAGGATACTCCCAGAATTTTTACGGGTATTGCGGAATGGTGTGCAGTTTTTATTAATTTCTTTCTCTATAAAAGAAAGCAAAAGGGACCTGTATTTGTGGGAATTTGCATTGCTTTTTTCCTGATGCAGACGGGCTTCCAGATTATAGCAGGCTTGTCCCCTATCTCCATGTGGATCCCCAATATGCTTTTTGCAGTAGTACTTATGTATTTTGAGCTTTTCTTAGTGTTAAAGCTTCCTTGGCTGGAATGTGGCTTCGTATGTATCCAAGCATTCCTGCTGGCAGAGCTTTCCGCTTCCCTGTACAGACAGCTCTATGTATGGTACGCTCAGGCTATGGGAGAGTCCATGATTCTTTCCACAGCTCTTATGCTGATAATTTACGCTTTGGTATTTGGAATTTATTTTAATATAGACCGGCGAAATCAAAAATCTGAAGTAAAGCTGGCCATAGCTCCAAACGACTTGGTGTCAGCGGCAGCAACAGGCATAGGCGTTTTCTCCTTGTCTAATCTAAGCTTTATATGGACCGATACGCCATTCTCGGCCACATCAAATAATATGCTTTACGTGCGAACATTGGTGGACCTGGGCGGCGTGTTAATGCTGATGACTCAAAAAGACAAAATATATGAGACCAGCATGGCTAGGGAAAATAACGCCATTAATCAGCTTTTCAGACGGCAATACGAGCAGTACAAGCTGTCTATAGACAACAGCGAATTACTAAGGAAGGAAATACATGATCTAAAACACTATCTGGTAGTATTGAAAAATGAGCCCAGCATCGAAAAAAAACAGGAGTTTTTAGCAGAGCTGGAGCAGGAGATTGCTGTTCAGGAGTCTTTTCAGAACACTGGTAATCAGGTGTTGGATGTAATCCTTACCAATAAGAGCCTGCAGTGCAAAAAGAACGGCATTACACTGAATGCTATGGTAGACGGTGATGTGCTTAAGTTCATGCATGTAAAGGATATTTGTGCTCTTTTTGGCAACCTGTTGGACAATGCCATTGAAGCAGTGCAGTTGGTAACCACATCAGAAAACAGGCTTATTACCCTGTCCATTAAGCAAAAGCAGAATTTCATTGCTGTTGAATGCATGAATTTTTGTGAGGAGCCTTTGGATATAAAGGGAGATGACAAGCTTCCCGCTACCACTAAAAGGGACAAAAATACCCATGGCTTTGGACTGAAGAGTATCAGACAGATATCGGAAAAGTACGATGGTTCCATGACTATTTCACAAAACAATAATTGGGTTACAATAAAGGTTTTACTTACGAATAACAGGTGAATCGAAAGCCCGGAAGGGACTCGAATATGAAAAAATGGTGGCTGAGAGTTTGGGGTGGTTTCGTAGAAAAGAATCCCAAGCTTGCTAAATGGGTTAGAGAAGGTGGCATGTTTGTAATTATTTCCAATGTAATTACAGTATTTAAAACATTGCTTTTAATCTTCCTGCCTGCAGCTTTTGCTTTTTTGGGAGACAGAGCGTTTGGTTTCCCCGGTATTGACCTTACAATGTTTGGTCATACTTTTAAATGGTATGTAATTGGTTATGATACACCTGAAGGTGGTCTTGCTTATTTTACGGCATACATGATTGCTATGTTTGTATTTGAAGTAATTAATTTCTTCCTTCAGAAGTATGTTGTATTCAGAAATCGTGATAAAATTGGCTTCCAGGCTTTGATTTATTTTATAGCTTGGTGCCTGATCACCTTCATTTGCAATTCTCTTAACTGTATCTGGAAGGGCGGCATTACCTATGCTATTCCTGAAAATATTGCATGGCTCAAAGAGATTGGTACTGTATTTATGAACGGTGGTATATCCATGGTTGTATTCTTCTTTGTCAATAAGTGGATTTTCCCTGAGACTGTTAAGAAAACAACTGAGGTAACAGAATAAAAAATAATCGGCATCGCGTAAGCGATGCCGAAATTTAAAGGACATAAAATGGACGCTAAAGAGATTATTCAAAAGCTTACAATTGAAGAAAAGTGTGCACTCCTGGGTGGAAAGAACGAATGGATGTCCAGAAGTATTGACAGACTCGGCGTGCCTTCCGTAGTTTTTTCCGATGGACCTCATGGACTTAGAAAACAGGGTGAAACAGGTGACCACTTGGGGTTAGGTGGTTCATTGCCTGCAACATGTTTCCCTACGGCGGCGACAGTAGCTTCTTCTTGGGATGAAAAACTGGCTGAGGAAATCGGTGAGGCTTTAGGACAGGAAGCAAATGCACAGCATGTAGATGTTCTTTTAGGACCTGGTCTTAATGTAAAGAGAAGTCCTCTTTGTGGCAGAAATTTCGAGTATTTTTCCGAGGATCCTTATCTGGCAGGAAAGATGGCTGCTGGCTACATCAGAGGCATTCAAAGCAAGGGCGTCTATGCCTGCCCGAAACATTTTGCCGTAAACTCCAGAGAGTATAGAAGAATGGCTATGAATGCTGTGGTGGATGAACGCACACTGCGTGAAATCTATCTGACTGCCTTTGAGATGGCGGTAAAAGAAGGCGGAGCAAAGGCAATAATGTCTTCTTATAACCGAGTAAACGGTACATATGTAAATGAAAATGAACACCTGCTCAAGGAAATATTAAGAGGTGAGTGGGGATTTGACGGAATGATCGTAACAGACTGGGGCGCAAGCAATGATAACATTGCCGGTGCAAAGGCAACCTCCACTATTGAAATGCCTACACCAGGCCTTGGCTCTGCACGCAATCTTCTTTTGGGACTTAAAGAGGGACGTATTACAGAGGCTGAAATTGATAAAGCTATTGAACCTCTGATTCAGGGGGCGCTTTACTTTAAAGAGCAAAAGCACGAGGTGAGCATTCGTAAAAATGAACATCACGAGCTGGCTTGTAAGGCTGCAGAAAACAGTATGGTTCTTCTTAAAAATGAGGGTGACATTCTTCCGCTTAAGGAAGGATGTAAGGTGGCAATAATTGGAGACTTTGCCTATACTCCCAGGTATCAGGGCGCAGGTTCTTCAGTGGTGAATGCCACAAAGATTGAATCCATTTTGGATGAAGCAAAGAAGTATCCTATTACAGTGATAGGAACAGAACGTGGCTATGTTCGTACCGGACAGAAGCCGGATCAGGCTACATATGATGCTGCGTTAAAGCTGGCAAAAGAAGCAGAGGTAGTACTATATTTCTTTGGCTTGGATGAAGTCAGCGAAACAGAAGGCGGAGACCGTATGCATATGAGAATTCCCGCTATTCAGCAAAAGCTTCTGGCGGACATTGCTAAGGTTAACAGTAACGTTGTAGGCGTATTGAGCGCCGGATCTGCAGTAGAAACTCCATGGATAGGAGATGTAAAAGCTCTTCTTAATGTGGTATTGACCGGACAGGCCGGTGGAAGTGCAGTTATGAAGGCACTTATTGGTCAGGTAAATCCATCCGGTAGATTACAGGAAAGCTGGCCACTCAGATATGAAGACTGTTCCGTAGCCAATTACTCAGGTACAGAAGGTACACATCTGGAATACAGAGAGGGACTTTTTGTAGGCTACAGATACTATGACACTGCTGATGTAGCGGTTCGATTCCCATTTGGCTACGGCATTAGCTATTCTAAATTTGAGTACAGTGATATTTCAGTAGATAAGGACGGAGTTAGCTTTACCGTTACCAATACTTCTGATAGAGATGGTAAAGAAGTATCCCAGCTTTACGTAGGGCTTAAAGGGTCCCAGCTCATTAGACCCAGAAAAGAGCTTAAGGGATTTGCTAAGACCTGTATTAAAGCCGGTCAGAGTGCCAGAGTACATATAGCATTTGATGATAAGACCTTCAGATTTTTCAATGTTAACAGCAATGCATGGGAGACTGAGGGCGGCGAGTATGATATCTGCGTTGGTTCATCAGTTGCTGATATGAAGCTTTGCGCTAAGCTTCAGGTGGAGGGCAATATGAGCCCTGTAAAGGCAGCTCTTTCAGAGTTCCCGTCATATGCAAAGGCTGATATTATGCAGATTTCCGATGAGGAATTTACAAGACTTTACGGCCATGAATTGCCTAAAGAACACACAGGTGCTTTCGATATCAATGATCCTTTCTGTGAGCTTTATAAGTCAAAGTGTTTTGCACTGCGAACACTTAGTAAAGTGCTTAAAAAGAATATGGAAAAGTCAGCTGAAAAGGGAATTCCGGATCTGAACACTTTGTTCATTTACAATATGCCTATAAGAGCTCTTGGTAAGATGGCAGGCAATTTTGTATCCATGGAAATGGCTGAAGCAGTACTCACTATGGCAAATGGACATTTTTGGAAGGGCTTTGGCAGATTTATAGGCGGATTTTTCCGTAATAGGAAGCTTAATAAGAAGTATGAGAAACTTTTGGCCGAGATCAAATAATTTTTCCTCCGTATGGCCATTGATTTCATACAAAATTTAGAAAAAAGGCAATTTGTTTATAGAAAACAAATTGCCTTTTTTTTTCTTATTTCATATACTCAAATAAGAGCAGTAGGCTTTTTTGGGAGGTCGTGTATGAGTATTAAGGAGAAACAGCAACAACAGACAAACAAGACCGCTTTTGTAGCAAGTATGCTGATAATGGGGGCAATTATGATGGTTACGCTTTTGGGCATGCTTCAAGGCTTCCAAAAGCATCTTGTTGTAAGAACGATATTATTAGTAGTAGCTTTTGCAGTTAATATTGTCGGGTTTTCCAGATTAAAGAATTCCGATAAATATAAGCATATATGTAATCTTTCCATGTTTGCTGCATATCTGTTTATATTGTTCTCGACAGCTATTTTCAGCTATTACTCATTTGTATTTCCAATTGCGGTAATAGTCATGATGTTTAATGATAGAAAGCTGGTTATTGTAGGCATCGGCGCTGTCGCTGTCAGCAATATATTATATGATGTATATGCTATAAATAAAACCGACGCCAAGATGGATGACGTAGTAGTTCAGATGATTCTTATAATCGTTATGGGCGTTGTAGAAGTTACCATCTGTAAGATGCAGACTCGTCAAAAAGACGAATCAATAGCAGCAGTTGAAGAAAAGGCAGTACAGGCAGAGGAAATTGCTAAAAAGGCTGTGGATCAGTCCAAGAGATTGGCTGATGAATTTGATGCAGCCATGGAGGTTTCAGAAAGACTTACAACGGCTATGAACAACAGCCACTCTTCTGTATCCGAGATTACTGAGAGCACGAAGTTTACTGCTGAATCCATCAGCAAGCAGACTATGATGACAGCAGATATTCAGTCTGCTATTGACAATGTGGATAATCAGACTAAGACTATGTCAGAGCTCTCTGATACTACACGTCAGTCTGTTGAGAATGGTGTAAATCTGGTAGAAAAGCTGAAGACCCAGGCTACCGAGGTGGCTAAAATTTCCAGAGAGACAGAAATTACCACCAAAGCACTTAATGAATCTATCAAAGAAGTTGAGGCTATTACTGATACTATCCTTGGAATTTCCAGCAAGACTAACCTGCTGGCCCTGAATGCATCTATTGAGGCTGCCAGAGCCGGTGAAGCAGGACGTGGCTTTGCAGTGGTTGCAGATGAAATCAGAACCCTTTCCGAGTCCACTAAGAACGCTACCAATCAGATTTCGGAAATAATAGGCAAGCTTACAAAGGATGCTGAGGAGGCTTCTGCCAGCATGAGCAAGTCGGCAGAATATGCTGACAGTCAGAATGAGCTTATCGGTGAGACAGGTGATACTCTTAAGGAAATCTACGAGGATACTCAGGAGCTGTACAACAGCGTAAAGGAAGTAACGGTGGCAGTAGGCAGTGTTATGACCGCAAATAGTGCTATTACCGAAAGTATTTCCAATATTTCTGCCACATCACAGGAAGTAGCTGCAGCTACGGAAACAGCTTTGAATGTAGCAAATGATTCTATGGATGAGCTGAAGGAAATGAACAATCGACTTAATAATATCTCTACAATTGCGGCTGAAATGAAGAATCTGGCGTAGTGAAGAAACAATAATATGAACATTTTAAGGGCGGGATTCATATCCCGTCCTTTTTTGCTTGACATTTTTTCTGCTTGAGGTAAAATGAACGTATAATGTATATGTTCAAAAAGGGGGCTTTTGATATGGGGACCATTCCTGCAGGATTTTGGATTTTACTGATTGTGGCGGCTGTATGCTGTAGTATGGGATTTAAAAAGTTTGTTTGGTTTATGTCTATAGGATATGGCCTGGCAGTAGCAGGCATTGGTATTACCATAGGCGTCATGAGTATTGTACGCGGAGAGTGGTCACTGCCATTTCTTCTGTTTTGTGTATTGATGGTTGTTTACGGCTTCAGGCTGGGAGGCTTTTTAGCTATCCGAGAGCTTAAAAATGCATCTTATAAAAAGACCTTAGCCGAGGCTACAGGTAATGACAAGAAAATGCCATTCCCGATACTGTTTGTAATGTGGATAATGATGGCAGTGCTTTACTATATTCAGACCACTCCTGTTTTTTACAGACTGTCAAACGGCTCTGCTGTTATTGATGAACTGGATCCCTGTTTCTATATCGGATTTTTTATAAGTCTCGCAGGAGTTATAATCGAGGGACTGGCTGATAAGCAGAAAAGCGCCCAAAAAAAGGTGAATCCTAAAATGGCAGCTACTCAGGGATTGTTCAAGATGTGCAGGTGCCCCAATTATTTTGGGGAAATCTTATTCTGGACAGGTCTGGTGGTATCTTCTATTATGTCCAATGAAGGTATACAGTGGCTTGTAGTAATTGTGGGATATGTAATGATTGTATTTATTATGTTTGATGGGGCCAAGCGCCTGGAAATGCGTCAAAATAAGAATTATGGTCATATAAAAGAGTATCAGGAGTACGTGGAAAAGACTCCGATTATTATTCCTTTAATTCCTCTTTACCATCTTGTACATTGTTCTGGAAATAACAATACTAAATGACTTGCCTTAACTACTGTCTGCATCGTCAGAAAGGCTTGATGCAGCACCGCCATACCTTCGCTTTTCTTTCTCGAAGAGAAGTGATTCATTCGGCGTCATTTGTATATTTAATTTTTGAACGCTGTACTAGCAAAAGAAGAAAAATAGGCGTATAATAGCCCTGACTCAAAAGAGTCGGGGCTTTTTTAATGAACATAAATAATAGGAGAAGATAAAAGCGTAAAAGGAGATAACAAGGACACGCTTTCTTACGAAAGCTAATTATAGTACTCGCCGTACAGGCCTCCATTGCCTGCGGCAAAGGAGATAACATGGAAAAATTTTTACGTAAAGATGATGTTAAAGATGAAGCATATATTAAGGCTAAAGCCTTGGTAGATCGTATGAGTATAGAAGAATGCATGGGACAGCTGCGATTTGATGCGCCTGCGGTGAAGCGTTTGGGGATTCCGTCATACAACTGGTGGAATGAAGGATTGCATGGACTGGCCAGGTCTGGCGTGGCTACAATGTTTCCTCAGGCTATAGGTATGGCGGCTATGTTTTCCGAGGAATGGCTTACCAAAGCCGGGGAGATTACTTCCACAGAAGCCAGAGCAAAGTATAATGTATATCAGAAAAAGGGTGATCATGATATATATAAGGGGCTGACTCTTTGGGCACCAAATATTAATATTGACCGCGATCCAAGATGGGGCAGAGGTCAGGAGACCTACGGGGAAGATCCTTATCTGACAGGACGACTGGGCTGTGCTTACATCAAGGGATTACAGGGAGATGGCAAGACTCTTAAGACAGCTGCTTGTGCCAAGCACATGGCTGTGCATTCCGGTCCGGAAGTATTGCGTCATGAATTTGATGCAGTTGCCACACCGAAAGACATGGAAGAAACATATCTGCCTGCTTTTGAGGAGACTATCAAAGAGGCAAAGGTTGAGGGAGTAATGGGGGCCTACAACAGAGTGAATGGTGAGGCTGCCTGCGCCAGCAGATTCCTTCAGAGTAAGCTGGCTGATTGGGATTTCCAGGGCTATTTTACTTCAGACTGTTGGGCTATCCGTGATTTTCATGAGTATCATCATGTGACAAATAATATAGCAGAATCAGCTGCTTTGGCTCTCAGATACGGATGTGATGTGAACTGCGGATGTAGCTATGTTCACCTGCCGGAAGCCTATAAAAAGGGTATGGTGACTGAAGAGGAGATACGTCATGCATGTGTACATCTTTTCCGTACCAGATATAGACTGGGTATAATGGGGGAAGGAAGCGAGTATGACGAAGTGCCATATTCAGTAGTGTCTTGTAAGGAGCACAAAGAGGTGTCCTATCAGTGTGCTCTTCGTTCGATGGTGCTGCTGCACAACAATGGTATTTTGCCATTGGATGAAGATAAAATTAAATCTATAGCGGTGATTGGCCCCAATGCCGATTCCAGAGCAGTGTTGGCAGGCAATTACGAAGGAACAGCCGATCATTATTGTACATATCTGGAGGGTATTACAGGCCGTTTTAACGGCAGGGTCATGTATGCTGAGGGTTCTTATCTTACGAAAGAAAATAAGGTGGGTATGGAGCCAAAGGAGCGTCTGGCAGAAGCTCTTACTATAGCAGAGATGGCTGATGTTACTATTCTTTGTGTGGGGCTGGATGCTACCCTTGAAGGCGAAGAGGATGCAGGTACACATTTTACCGGCGATAAAGAGGATCTTCTTCTGCCAAGGGTACAGCAGGAGCTGGTGGAGGCAGTTATGGCCCTGAATAAACCGGTTGTTTTGATCAATTCTTCCGGCTCATCCATTAACTGCAAGGCACGTGGAGATGCATTTATTCAGGCCTGGTATCCGGGTTCAGAGGGCGGTAGAGCCTTGGCTTCCATTTTGTTTGGAGATGTTTCTCCATCCGGAAAACTGCCTGTTACTTTTTACGAGAATACAGATGCGCTTCCGGAGTTCACAGACTACTCTATGACAGGACGTACTTACCGTTACACCAGAGACAATGTTCTTTATCCTTTTGGATATGGCCTTACCTATGGAAATGTATGCGTGGAAAAGGTAGAGTATTCCATAAAGGAAACAGATGGGGAAGTGACTGTTACAGCCAGAAATGATTCTGACACAGATACAGAGGAGGTTCTTCAGGTGTATATACATACGAAGGATCCTGATGATACAAAATATCCTCATCTGGCAGCCTTCAAACGAGAGTTTTTCAAGGCTCATGAGGAAAAAAGACTGGTGCTTTCCATAAATCAAAAAGCACTTACCGTAGTAGGGGAAGATGGTCGTCGTCACCAGCCGAATTCTGAATATGTTATTACCGTAAGCACGGGTAATAAGTTGATTTGAAAGTGAGTTTATATGGAACAAGTTAGAAGAAGAAAGCGCTCGGTGGCTGCCGAATATGCGCTGATGACTGTGGCTTCCGTCATCATGGTTACAGGTATTTATTTTTTCAAATTTCCAAATGCTTTTTGTTTTGGCGGTGTGTCAGGTATTGCTGTAATTCTGGGTGCAGTACTTCCCTATACCCCGGGCAATGTGAACCTGATTATAAATATAGTTTTACTTTTACTGGGATTCATCTTTTTAGGGAAAAGTTTTGGTATCAAGACGACTTATGTTTCGATTCTTGTATCTATAGGCCCCAGTTTGCTGGAAAAGGTATGTCCTATGGATGGCGCATTAACAGGGCAGCCTGTTCTGGAGTTGCTTTTCGCTATCGTAATGCCTGCTGTAGCGTCTGCTATTTTCTTTAATATAGGAGCATCTTCAGGTGGTACGGACATCATGGCAATGATTTTGAAAAAGTACACGAAGCTCAACATTGGATCAGCACTTTTTGCGGTAGATACTATTATTGTTGTGGCAGCATGTTTTGTATTTGATATTCAGACAGGTCTTTTCTCATTGACAGGTCTTTTGGCAAAGTCTCTTGTAGTGGATACCGTAATCGAGAATATAAATCTGGCAAAATATTTTACAATTATATGCGATGATCCTCAGCCTATATGTGATTTTATCATTAATGATCTGAAAAAGGGCGCTACTGTATATGAAGCGCAGGGAGCATATGAGCACAAGCCCAAGACAGTTGTGCTTACTATTCTTAAACGCGGGCAGGCAGTTGAGCTTAAGAATTATATTCGTCAGAATCATCCGACGGCATTTATTGCCATTACCAACAGCAGTGAGATTATCGGAAAAGGTTTTAGAGGTTTGAACTAAAAAAAGGATGTGGTAGCGGGATACCCGCGCCACATCCTTCTTGTTTTTATACAAAATTGGCAATTATAGAAGCAATCATCATGGCTCCGGTAGTATTGGGGTGGAGTCCGTCATCCTGATAGAGTCTCAAGAAATGCTCATCCGGAATAGCTTCAAATTCTTTATGCAAATCAATATAGGTGAGGTCAAATTCTTTGGCCAGTTTTTTTATTTGAGGAATAATTTTTAAGAGATATTTTTCCTGGTGTTTGGGCCAAATGCATTTATTGATGGGGATAGGTGAAACCAGGAAAATCTTAGCCCCGGGAGCTGCATTCTGAACATCTCGGATGATGTGACGGTAGCTGCTGGTAAATAAATGATTTTTGCTGAAAATATCATCCTGGGGAATTCGCTTTTTTGTCTCGGGATCAAAGCCATCATTGGCATCGTTGGTGCCCAGCATAATGATATATTTGTCACCCTGAGCATCCAGAGCCTGCTGATATCTGGGCTGTCGTATATAGGGAAGTCCCATGGGCTGACCGTTGTACTCCGTATCGGTGACACAAGAACAGGTCACTCCGTAATTAAGAACCTCTGAACCGTTATTTAAAATGTGCTGAAGCTGTGCAGGATAAGTGACGGTGCTATCATTACCCAGACCGAAGCCTTCAGTGATAGAATCGCCCATACATACTATTCGCATAATGATTCCCCGATAGATTATTGGTAGATTTTGGTAAAAAGAGGCACCGGAAAGTGACCGGTGCCGCTAAGTCGATATTAGTGTATACCCATTTTTGAATATTGTCTATATGAGGAAATACGGTTTCATTAAAAGTTTAGACTTATTTCTCCTCAAGAGACTGAAGCTTCATGGCACGAACTTTAAGAGAAAGTCCGAAAAGATTGATGAAGCCCTCTGCATCGTGGTGATTGTAAAGGTCGCCGGTAGTGAAGGATGCAATGGATTCGTTGTAGAGAGAGTATGGTGATGTGGTACCCTGCTTGATAATGTTACCCTTGTAAAGCTTAAGCTTTACTTCGCCGGTAACGTATTCTTCAGTAACATCAATGAATGCTGAAATAGCCTCACGAAGAGGAGTAAACCATTTTCCTTCGTATACCAGATCAGCAAATTTATTGCCAATGCCCTTTTTGTAGCTAAGGGTATCACGGTCAAGAATGAGCTCTTCCAGCTGCTCATGAGCTGCCATCAGAATGGTACCGCCGGGAGTCTCATATACACCACGTGACTTCATACCTACTACACGGTTTTCAACGATATCGATGATGCCTACACCGTGCTTACCACCCAGTACATTGAGCTCCTTAATAATATCAGAAGCCTTCATCTTCTTACCGTTCAGGGCAACAGGACATCCCTTTTCAAAAGAGAGGGAAATAGTCTCGCCTTCCTCAGGGGCTTTTTCCGGACTAACGCCAAGAACAAGGAGATGATCATAGTCAGGTGCGTTGGCAGGGTCCTCAAGCTCCAGTCCCTCATGAGAAATGTGCCAGAGGTTACGGTCACGGGAATAGGAGTGAGAAGCATCGAAAGGAAGCTCAATGCCGTGAGCCTTACAGTACTCAATCTCATCCTCACGGGACTGCATGGTCCAAACATCTGTCATTCTCCAAGGAGCGATTACCTTGAGATCCGGAGCAAGGGCTTTGATACCCAGCTCGAAACGAATCTGGTCATTACCCTTACCTGTTGCGCCGTGACAGATAGCTGTAGCGCCTTCTTTTCTGGCGATTTCAACCAGCTTTTTAGCGATAACGGGACGAGCCATGGAAGTACCGAGCAGATACTTATGCTCGTATACAGCGCCTGCCTTTACGCATGGAATAGCGTACTCATCAACGAACTCATCTACAACATCACAGATGTAAAGCTTCTCAGCGCCTGAATACTTGGCTCTCTCTTCCAGACCGTCCAGCTCATTGCCCTGGCCCACGTCGATACAGCAGCAAACTACATCATAATCGAAATTTTCCTTAAGCCAAGGAATAATAGCTGTAGTATCAAGACCGCCAGAGTAAGCGAGAATTACTTTTTCTTTTGCCATAATAGATATCCTCCTAATGTGTTCAAATGTTATACATACCCAAAAAAATTTAATAAATATGCAAACACTATACAACTGATTCGATATTTATGCAATAGTAATTTTATTTTTTTTCAAAAAATTGAAAAAAGTATAGGCGGGGATCGGTGAGTGTGCCTTGCTTTATAAAATGAAAAAATATATAATAAAAACAATATGGGTCTTTATGACTTTTTTGTAGAAGGAGATCGTTTATGGATATTATTCTTGCCTCAGGATCACCCAGAAGAAAAGAACTTTTAGAGCGAATGAATGTTAAGTTCAAGGTGCATGTTTCCAACGTGGAGGAGGTAATTACAAGCACTGAACCTGACAGGGTTGTCCAGGAGTTGTCGGGCATTAAGGCCAGGGCAGTATACGAAGAGTGTAAGGCTTCGGAAGGAGATAGCGATTACCTGGTTATAGGTGCAGATACCGTGGTAGCATGCGACGGTGAAATAATAGGCAAACCAAAGGATATTAGGGATGCTGCCAGAATGCTCAATATGCTTTCCGGCAGGGCTCATGAGGTGTATACGGGAGTGACGATTATTATGCGTCAGGAGGGGCTCAGAACAGAGTTTTCCTTTGCTGAATGCAGCAGAGTATACGTGTGTCCTCTTACCGATCAGGAGATTGTGGAGTATATTGCTTCCGGCGAGCCTGCTGATAAGGCCGGTGCATATGCTATTCAGGGCCTTTTTGCTCCTTATATAGAGAAAATCGAAGGCGATTACTATAATATCGTAGGTTTTCCTGTTTCACGTATATATCAGGAGCTTAAAAAGCGAGGCATTATTTTAGGAAAATAAAGAATTCCCTGGGGAGGGAAGAAAAATTATTAATAGGTATTGCATAATTATGCAAAATGATGTATAGTACAGAACTAATTTCTTAAGGAGTTTTTATGAGTAGTAAAAAAGTAAAGCCGTTACAAAAGACACAGCAGGATTTCCCGGTGATTCAGTCCATACTGTTTTTCTTTATGATATTGGTGGCTATGATGGTTGGAGCGAATTTCCTGAAGGATGACCTTGCCATAATAATGAAATGGTGGGCAGGCATTCTTGTGATAGGATTGGCCTTTTTACCGCTGGCTTCGCTTATTTTCAGTCGTTTTCACGATGGTGGTTATGTAATCGGGAAGGCTATTGGTATAGCGGTTTCTTCCTGGATGGTGTGGTGGCTTTCCACATTTAAGATTGCCAAGTTTAATCAGGTCACTATCATTGTGGTTATTATCGTGTGTGCTCTGGTCAATTATGGCCTGTACTTTTTCTTTAAGTTGAAAAATAAGAAAAAGCCTTTTGAGGAGATGACCATAAACCGTATATCATACATGGTTTTCTTCGAAGCTTTGTTCCTTTTGGCTTTTATGTTGCTTTGTTATGTAAAAAGCTTTAAGGTTACTATCTCCAGTGATACGGAAAAGTACATGGATTTTGGCTTCCTGGCGTCCATTATGAACACTGATTACATGCCTCCAAAAGACATGTGGTTTGCCGGAGAAAGCATCAACTATTATTACTATGGTATTTACGTGGCAGGCTTTTTGTCCAAGCTTTGCGGTACTCACGCAGGCTTTGGATACAATCTCGACCTGATGACCATAGGTGCACTGGGCGGATGCCAGGTTTATTCTCTGGTTATGGAGCTTGTGTATCATGGATCTTTTGAACATGAGAAGAGAGTTGGGGCTAAGTCAGGTGTGGCTACTGAACTTTTCCGTACATTAGTTATGAATGTGGGAGGTTTGATCGGATGTCTGGCTGTTGTTATTGCAGGTAATGGACACTATATTCTTTATGGCAATGTTTTCCCGGCTATCGGTAAGGTATTTAAGCTGGAGATGGTAAGCAGCTATTATTTCCCGAATTCTACCAGATATATTCAGGATGGAACGGGGGATGCTGCAGCCTACCTTATTCACGAATTCCCGGCTTATTCTTTTGTACTTGGTGATTTGCATGCACATGTTACGGACATTATGTTTGTTGTGGCTATTATGGCCATTCTGTTTGCTTTTCATCTTTCACGTAAGGAAAAGATGGATGCAGCCAGAACAAAGGGAATTTTTGCGGATTACACCTTTAAGTCTTCAGAAGCTGTAAACGGAGTTAAGACTTATTGGTCGGAGATGTTGAATCCATGTATTATTGTGGCGGCTTTCTTCGTAGGTATCTTCAAAATCACTAATTTCTGGGATTTCCCTATTTATTTTGTGGTATCCGGAGCTATGATACTTTTTTCCAATGCGGTTATATGTGGCTTCAATATTAAAAGCATTATTCTTACAGCTGTTCATGCAGTAGAGTTCCTTGTGATTTCCACACTGGTGGCATTGCCTTTTACACTGCATTTTACTTCCATGACCTCAGGTATACGTCTGGCTGAGTACCATTCTTCACCATTTAAGCTCTTTGTACTTTGGGGACTTCCGATATTGGTATGTATTGGGCTTTTCAACGTAGCTATCAACAATTATCGTGCAGATCTGGCCCTGGTGCCGGAGCCTCAGAAAAAGGGAAAGGTAATTAAGGAAACACCTGATGCATTGCCGATTATTCGTATGAAGAATAAGGATAATAATCATCTTTTTTCGTTTATTTTCAGGTTGGAAAATACAGACCTTTTCGTATTGACTTTGGCAGCTTGTGCTATGGGACTTGTGCTGATGCCTGAGCTGATATACGTGAAAGATATCTATGGCGGTACCTATCAGCGTTCCAACACCATGTTTAAGCTTGTATACCAGGCTTTCATTATGTTTGGTATTGTAATGGGATATGGTCTCACCAGGCTGATTGCTTACAATGAGACCAAGAAGCAGCGTAATCTTTCACTTATTGCATTATTCTTCCTTCTTTGGACCTTTGGCTACTTCAACAATTCTGCTACCAGCTATATGGGAGATCTTCATGATCCCATGAAGGACGGTCTGAATCGTACACTGAATTCCTATGCCAAGGTATATGATGCAGAGAGAGGCTGGTCCACAGAGGGCGGAGCAAAGGCTGTTGATCAGGTGGTACTTTGGGCACTGGACAATATTCCAAGTGATGCAGTAATACTGCAGAATTGGACTACTGCTTATAAGTCATTTGCTACTATTTCTGCGTATACAGGTAATCCGACGGTATTGGGCTGGAAAAATCACCAGTGGCTGTGGAGAAGTAATGGTGATTTGGACGAGTGGGGCAGTATTTCGTGTCCTGAAAGTGTAATAAATCGATGCAGCGATGTAGTTTCCATATATACGGGTACAAATGAGGCAGAAGTAAGTGCTTTGATTGAAAAGTATAATATAGACTATATCTATCTGGGGGTAACAGAGCGTATGCACGGTACTCCGCTGGGTTCTGCACAGTACCAGTCCAATGATGTTGTTTATATGAATGCTCATTATACTCCTATGAATACGAATTATACCTTGTTAAAATCCCTGGGTGAAATCGTCTATGACGGTGAGACTAAGACGACTCTGGGCTACGATACTTTGATTATCAAAGTGGATAGATCAAAAACAGCAGAGATGGCAAAAAGTGCTGCACAGGGATGATAAAATATCGCCCGGCAGATGACGGAAGAGGACTTGAATATGATTAAGGTGGGAATTATCGGATCTACAGGCTATGCAGGCAATGAGCTGGTGAGACTGCTTATGCAGCATCCGGAGGCTGAGATTGTTTGGTATGGCTCCAAGAGCTATGTTGGAAAAAAATATGCGGATGTTTTCAGAAATTGCACGAAATTGGTAGAGGATGAGTGTTTGCCTGATGACATTTCTGAGCTGGCTGAGCTGGCTGATGTGATTTTTACAGCTACTCCCCAGGGCTATTGTGCATCCATTATAAACGAGGATGTCCTTAAAAAAACCAAAATCATAGATTTGTCCGCCGATTTCAGACTTAAAGATGTTTCGGTATATGAAAAATGGTATGGTATTACTCACGTGGCTCCGCAGTTTATTGAGGAGGCTGTGTACGGCCTTTGCGAGATTAATCGTGAAAAAATAAAAGGGGTACGCCTCCTGGCCAATCCGGGGTGCTATACCACTTGCTCCATACTGACCACCTACCCTTTGGTAAAGGCCGGACTAATTGATCCTGCTACTTTGATAGTGGATGCAAAGTCCGGTACCAGCGGAGCAGGCAGATCGGCCAAGGTAGATAACCTTTATTGCGAGGTCAATGAGAGTATTAAGGCTTATGGCGTAGCTTCTCATCGCCATACTCCTGAGATTGAGGAGCAGCTTTCCTATGCCTGCGGACAGGACGTGGTGATTAACTTTACTCCTCATCTGGTGCCCATGAACAGAGGTATTTTGGCCACTGCGTATGCTACTCTCAATGGTGATGTAACAGAAGAGCAAATCCGTGAAGCTTACGAAGAATGCTACAAAGACGAGTATTTTATCCGACTTATGGATAAAGGCGTATGTCCGGAAACAAAGTGGGTAGAAGGCTCCAATTTTGTGGATATCGGCTGGAAGACAGATACTCGTACTCACAGAATTATTATGATGGGAGCTATTGACAATCTGGTAAAAGGAGCCGCTGGGCAGGCTATTCAGAACATGAACATTATGTTCGGCTTGCCGGAAAACACAGGACTTAAACTGGTTCCAATGTTCCCATAGATGCGCGTTGAATGAAACAGCTACCCCTATTTCATTCAGAGAGTGAATTCGGATTATGGATAAATGAGGCTAGGTAAACGTATATTATGGGCAGAGTGATTATTCGGGCAATGGCGGTGTCGGATTATGATGGCGTCTATGAACTGTGGAAAACTATAAATGGATTTGGAATAAGGTCTATTGATGATTCCAGAGAGGGCGTGGCTAAGTTTTTGCAGAGGAATCCCGGTATCAGCATGGTGGCTGTAGAGGATGATGAAATCATAGGCTCGGTGCTTTGTGGGCATGATGGCCGTACAGGCTACCTTTACCACGTGTGTGTGCGTGCTGACAAACGAATGCACGGAGTGGGGCGGCAGATGGTAGGCAGATGCATGCAGCAGCTGCAGGATGAAGGCATCAACAAAGTCTCACTGATCGCTTTTTCCACTAATTCAGGGGGAAATGCCTTCTGGAAAGAAGTGGGCTGGACTGAGCGTGATGATGTAAATTTTTATGATTTTGTATTAAACAGCGAAAATATCACTAATTTTATTAAGTAATTGAAGGCATAAAGGAGAAAACCATGGCAGAAATCAAAGTTATCGACGGCGGAATCACTGCAGCAAAGGGATTCAAAGCAGCTTTTACAGCAGCAGGCATCAAATATCAGAACCGTACCGATATGGCTATGGTTACATCAGATGTGCCGGCAGCCTGTGCAGGTACTTATACCACCAATGTGGTTAAAGCTGCACCGGTTATCTGGGACAGAAATATAACTGATTCTGAAAAAAAAGCAGGGGCTATCGTTATCAATGCAGGGATTGCCAATGCGTGTACCGGTGAAGAAGGTATGGCCTACTGCAGACAGACAGCAGATGCTGCCAAGGAAATACTCGGACTTACAGATGCCGAGGTATTGGTAGCGTCTACAGGTGTTATCGGTAAACAGTTACCTATAGACAGGATTATTGCCGGTACCAAGGCCCTGGCAGGTAAGCTTTCCTCTACCATTGAGGCAGGTACTGAGGCTGCTAAGGCTATCATGACTACCGATACTCATAAAAAGGAAATTGCTGTTGAATTTGAGCTTTCAGGTAAAACTGTAAGGATGGGCGGTATGTGTAAGGGCTCGGGCATGATTCATCCAAACATGTGTACCATGCTGGGCTTTATCACGACAGACTGCGCAATATCCAAGCCTTTACTGTTAAAGGCACTTCGCGAAGATATCCCTGATACTTTCAACATGGTGTCTGTTGATGGCGACACATCTACCAACGACTCTGTTGTGATGCTGGCTAATGGCATGGCCGGTAATGCAGAGATTACCGATGAGAATTCTGAGGATTATGCAACATTTAAGGCAGCACTCAGAGTATTGACTCTTTTCTTTTCCAAGAACATTGCAGCTGATGGTGAAGGCGCTACCAAGCTTTTTGAAGTTAAGGTAATAAATGTGTCAGATAAGGCCAAGGCTAAGACTCTTGCATTGTCCGTTATTAAAAGCAGTCTTACCAAGGCAGCGGTTTATGGCAATGATGCCAACTGGGGCAGAATTCTTTGTGCTCTGGGCTACTCAGGTGCAGACTTTGATCCATACAAAGTAGACCTTACTATCACCTCGGAAAATGGTACTGCTAAGCTGGTGGAAAACGGGCAGGGAACCGATTTCTCAGAAGAGCTGGCGACTAATATATTCAAGGGCAAGGAAGTAACTGCTATCTGCGACCTTAAAGAAGGTGAAGCCGAGGCCACAGCATGGGGCTGCGACCTTACCTACGACTATGTAAAAATCAACGCTGACTACCGAAGCTAAACGAACCGACGGAGTCGGTGAGAAAGAGAACTTGAGCGAAGCGAGAGTTCCTGAAAAAACGAACCGACGGAGTCGGTGAGAAAGAGAACTTGAGC
>JAZUFN010000225.1:0-8396 GCA_045640725.1 Lachnospiraceae bacterium | reverse complement strand
CCGCTTCCATTACCGCCGGGATTCTCTCCGTTTCCACTACCGCCGGGATTCTCTCCACTTCCATTACCGCCGGGATTCTCTCCGTTTCCGCTACCGCCGGGATTCTCTCCGTTTCCGCTTCCACCGGGATTTTCTCCGCTTCCGCTTCCACCCGGATTCTCTCCGTTTCCGCTTCCGCCCGGATTCTCTCCATTTCCGCTTCCACCCGGATTCTCTCCGTTTCCGCTTCCGCCCGGATTCTCTCCATTTCCGCTTCCGCCCGGATTCTCTCCGTTTCCGCTTCCGCCCGGATTCTCTCCGCTATTACTACCGTTCGGATCCTCTCCGTTATTTCCGCCGCTTGGATCCTCTCCGCTATTATTTCCGCCGCTTGGATCCTCTCCGTTATTACCGCCGCCGGGATTCTCTCCGTTATTATTACCCGTAGTATCTTTACCTATACTATCAAGTAAATCCATAAAATCTTTTTCTGCTTTTGCAATATCATCTTGAGATTCTGCATTTTTTATAGCTTCCTCTGCCTTATGCAGAGCATCGTCCACTTTACTTTGAAGTTCTTCCGAAAGTCCGTCCTTAGCCTTATCTGCCTCTTCTCTCACATCTTTCAGGGCTTCTTTTATTTCCTCTTGAAGTTTCTTTTCTTCCTCAGTTAAAGTATACTGATCAATAAGATCCTGCAGCTTTACCTTGAAGCGTTCTTCCAATTTATAAACAGCCTGTTCAGTAGATGCCTTCTTTATAGCAGTAACAGTATCATTGACCAGCTTGTCCAGCTCTCTATGCAGGGGCTCATTATCAGGGTATTCCTCACGAGTTTCCCGAGCCAGCTCTTTTATCTCTTTGATAACAGTATCCTTAAGCTTCTGCAGCTCATGGCTCACTTCTGCCTTATCTTTGGCCAAAGTATTTATAGGTACACATATGCCGGTAAAAACTAAAACAGCCAGAAAAAGTAACGCCGGAAGTACACGAATCTTAACCTTGATATTTTTGGGGCTAAAACTCTTCGCATACCTTTCAGCATCCTTCCTCTGAATAAGTGTAATATAGTCGCTTTCATCTCTAAGCTCATATGCGGTCAGCACTCTGGAGTCCAAGGACGTTCCATCTACAGCCTTAGCAGCTTCAGTCATATTGGGTAGCTTTACCAATGTCATAACTACTGCAGCCAGCAATGCCAGCACACCTACTGCGATGCAGACATAATTCACATAGAAAAAAGGAATAATCAGTGAGATTAGCTGCAGTACAAGAGTCAGGCAACCTCCCAAAAGAAGGCATATCTGAAGACTCCATACTGCTCTACTCATAATCATTCTTTTTCTTGCTGATTTAATTTTTGAAAGAATAGTGTTCATGCCTTATCCTTTCTGACCTTTTTCTTTCCTTTCTTAACCGGATTCAATGTTACTGCAGCCAGTCTGAGCAGCCAGTAAGCAGCAAACAGCTGGGTGGCCATCGCAAAAAGGGTCCAGAACCTGGCAATAAAGCAATTGCTGGCCAGTCTTCCATCTGTGATTGTCTGGATAAAATATCCCATACCATCTGAAGTAGAATTCCAGAAAAATCCGAAGCCGAAGCTTTTGGAAAGTACATCAAAGGCAACAGTTGCAGGGCTAAACAGTAATAAAACTATAGACCAGTCTGAATTGAGTACTTTTACACCTATCATGGATGGATTGGCCTGCCAAATAGCTGCATTTATAGCCTCTGTAATACCGTAAGCCGTTGCCACAGCTGAAATACTGCCAAAGGTAACTCCCAACAAAATAATATAGCACATGACGCTGGCAACGTTAGTTTTCTTAATTAGTGTGGACACAAATATGCCAAATGCCCCCAGATACATAACACTGGCAATCAGTGCCAGTAGTACCCCTATAACAGTGAAAAAAGACACTCCGCCAAAAAGAAAAACTGTTGATAAGAAAGGCAAAGTACTTACTATAAGCAAAAGGACATTCGCTATAGATGACCAGTATTTTCCCCATACAATCTGCCATGGTGTCATACTGGTAGTAAGAAGCACATCCAATGTCTGACGCTCTCTCTCACTGGCTATGGCTCCTGCAGATACTGCCGGCGTAATAAAGAAAAGCATGGCCGCTTCTATAAGAACAATCACTATGAAAAAGATGATGAATGTGGAATTCTCAATAGTGTAATTGGATACTATGCCATCATTTGTAGCAATCATGGTAATAAGAGCAGCTATAGCCAGCAAAATATTCAAAATCAGTATGATTACTGAGTTGGCAGGCCTTTTGGATTTTATCTGCACTTCCTTAATAAGGACAGCATTTCTGAATGCTTTTCCAAATTTATTTATTATTTTGCTCATTTACATTTCCCCCGTCCATAAGACTAAGAAGGACATCTTCCGCATTCTCAGTCTTTCTAGCAAATCCCACTACAGGGATATCATTCATAACCAAAGTCTTAAGGAGCACTGCATCCATTTCCTGCTCACCTGAAGTCTTAAAATTGATGGTATTTCCCATCATATCAACATCTGTAATCTCCGGGAATTCACGAAGCTTGTTATATGCTTCTTCAACCTTGTCCAACACGGTAAGCTCTATACTTACTCTACCCTTCTGCAGCTTAATTGCCTCCGCTACAGAGCCGTTAAACATCATGCGACCGTGACTAATAATACCAATGCTGGTACACATTTCAATAAGCTCAGGAAGAATATGGGAAGAAATAACAATAGTTTTTCCCATGGCTGTAAGATTCTTGAGGATTTCTCTCAGCTCATGACGAGCCTTAGGATCCAGACCTGAAGCAGGCTCATCCAAAAAAAGTATCTCCGGATTATGCACCAAAGCTCTGGCCAGACACAATCTCTGTTTCATACCTCTCGATAATCCATTAACATCTGTATCTCTTTTGTCTGACAGATTGACCAGCTCCAGCAGATCATCAGCCAGCTTGTCCGCTGTTTCACCCCAAATATCGTAAGTAGCTGCAAAGAATGTAAGATATTCGTGCGCCGTCAGATTGTTGTAGACACCGAAAAAGTCAGGCACATAGCCTACTTTGCTCATATCTCTTTTCTTTTCTCCTACTACCTGTTCTCCGTCAATATATACCTCTCCGGAATCTGCTCCCAATAGGCCTACACAAATTTTCATGGTAGTTGTCTTACCGGCGCCGTTGGAGCCTACAAAACCAAAAAGCTCGCCATCTCCAATGGTAAGGTTTAAATTATTCAAAGCCTTGTGACGACCAAACTTTTTGTTTAAATTTTTAATCTCTATCACTTGCTTGCCTCCTTATATACGACCTCTGTAAGAATTTCACTGACATCTCCGTCTGCGATACTTTCTACTCTGGAATTATAGCCCACGAAGTAAAGGTCAGCGGTAGTCAAAAGAGGCAAGTTGTGTGAAGTCAACATACCATTATAAGCGCCATATGAAATATAATCGTTTACACCATTAATACCACGGTCAGCGATAATATAATCCTGTGCCTTAATTTTTGCATTTTGTTTAACGATATCTTTTCCGCCAATACCAAGCATTATTGCTTTAGCGGCAGACTTGTTACCGAAAATAGCCTTATTTTTAACGTCTCTTGGAGATACGGAATAATTATAACTATGATCCTGGGTACCAACAGGCGTCAAAGTAGCCAGGTCAATCGTCTCACCATTCTTGAATGTGCCAATAGGTACTACACATGCCTCCAAAATAATACTGCAATTATCCAGATCGTGACCATAATTATTGGTTATAGAGCCGGACAATATGCCACAGCTGTAAATACCCTTAAAATCAATATCACCGTGCTTATAATTATTTTCAGTGATTTCCAGCATCTGAGTGGCTAAAACTTCAGTATTGTTAAAAAGAACTGTATTTTTACCACCCTTGTTACTAAATCCCACGCCGTAGCTATCGACTGAAGGCTGTACATAATGTGAGCCGAAAAATAAATCCATGTACTTTACAGACACATCTTCCCTAAAAGACACCTTATATACTTTGTTTTTAGGTAAAGTAACGGAGCAATAACTTTTAGCCATACCGGAAGCGTCACCGGCATTTACAATCTTTACTACGTTCATAACAGGCTTAACCGCCTTTGTGGAAAAACTCACAAAGAATACAAGTATAGAGCTTAAAACAGCCAGTCCGGTAATAATAGGCCAAAGAAGTAAAGACTTCTTTTTCTTCTTAAGCACATTAAAGAAGATAAAACAAGCCATAATATAAGCTACAAATAACAAGAGATAAACCAGGACCGGTACAGGTGTCAGACTCTCAAGATGATATACCAGTTCTTCCAGTGCTGCCCCTATTCCGTGTCCCCACCCCCAGTAAGAAGGATTGTAATTTTTCATTCTTATGAGCATTTCATTTCCAATGAAATTTTCCACCAGCTGTACCAGCAGTTGAGATGCCCCTTCATATTTCACAAAAGGATTTTTGCTAAAATCCATAGCGGCCAGGATAACATTACCATTTCCGACCTGTTCGTAATTGAAAACAGTATGCTGCTTCCCTGTAGCAGGATCACTGCTGACTATTTTATTATTGCCGTAGTTAAAATCCCAAAGGGTCGCATCTACATATGAAAAGCTAACTACAGGGTCACCGTAGTTCCAAAATTCTTCCAACACTTCAAAGGACAGGAATTTTTCACAAGCCTGATAGTAGTCCACATCTAAGCTACGGAAAACATCGGCTATCAAGGCATTATAGACGACCTGTCTGCAGTAATTTTTAAATTGAAGATATGTAAAGGCAGTAGATCCTTGCTGCGCAGAATAATACAGCTCCTTGAAACTGCCAACAATATCAGTATACTCTCCACCAATCCATAAACCAGTGTAATAGAAATGATCGGCGATCTCAAACGCATACTTTTCCCAAAAGAAATCAAAGTAATCATCGACCTTTGTGAATATACCATTTTCGACCATATCCTGAACGACCAGTTCAAAATTTTTGTAGTCCTGATTGATCGTCATGTCGTACTTAACTTGTTGTAAAGAATAATCATACTGGTTTAATACTTTTCCAACATCGCCGATGGAGTATTTGGGCATAACCATGGCATTCATTTCACTTATATTATGGACTGCAAAGTCTGTGTTTACATTAATCAATCCATTATCAGTGTACTTTAATACTCCATTAAAGCCTTCCATTGTCTTTTTATATGAATCACCGGTGCCAATAAGTAAAAGTCCACCGTTTTTAACCCAGTCCATAATGGCCTGAATTTGCTTGTCCGACAAAATATCTGTAGAAAAATTGGAAATAATAATTACATCCAGGCTTTCAAGAGCCTCATAACTCTCGAAAATATCCTCTGCTTTCAGATCGAATGCATTCAAAATAAGCTGACTGTACATACCGGAAATCAGCTGTTTATTGGTAAGCATACGGGCAATGGCTGCATCATCAGAAAGAACACCCACCCTTATTTCGTTTCTGATATTGGAAATGTAAGTATCTTCCCGTAATTCCTGGACTTTCTTTCCTTTTTTATTGACAATAGCAATACTTACCTCTCCATCCACATAAAACATAGGTGCCATTTGCACCTTCTTTGTGGCTCCCTTTGCCAGATTTAACTCCTGCTCATACATGATACCCTTTTCCCTGCCGGGCACCGTCAGCTGAATGCTGCCATTAAAATCCGCACCGTTATTGGTAACAGTTATTGTAACAGGCACATGAATATCTACATCCTGATTTTTATCATATCCCATAGTCACTTTAATAGTGAACTGCTCAGACGCTGCCTGAATGCCAACAGCCGGTGTTACCACCGGAATAAGCATCAAAAGAAGCAGAAAAAGCGCAATTCCCTTTTTCATTTTCACCAAATTTTTTTTCACTTAAAAACCTCCCAAACTCCATATCTTCACAGTATTCTAATACCGGATGCTACTATTTTATCTTAATGTTAACTAATTCACAAGATGTGCGCAACCATTATTTTTTTTACCCGGTTTCATAAAATTGAAAAAGTTTATAAAAATTTAATATTTTCAGCTCTCAAAGCAGGTATCTTACCACAAATTTACTGCCATTTTCAATAGCTTCCGCAAAAATATACCCGTTGTCCTGCTTTACTATGGCCTGAGCCAGGGCCAGTCCGATGCCTATGCTGTCCGAAGCGGCATTCTCCCCCCTGTAAAAACGGTTAAAGGCATTATGTGCAGCCTCCTCGCTTATTGGCTCCCCATCATTTTCTATTATTATCTCACTGTATAGCTCATAATAATTGGCAGCTATTGTTACACGGCTTTTTGCGTGCTCGATGCCATTTTTCAGAATATTACTGATAGCCTCAGTCTCCCAATAAGCATCCAATGACAGCTGCTTACTTTCCGTATCTTTACCGGTCCGAGTCAGGGTGATGCCCTTTAAGTCACAAAGAGCCTGCACTCCTTCTACAGCGCTATCGATAATACTGTCCAATTTTACCGGCTTTTTGTCATATACTACAGCATTGGCTTCAAAACGAGACAGCTTCAGCAGGAGCTGAACCATTTGATTTACTTTATTTACATCCCTCTGAGCCCGATTAATTATGGTCTGCCTTCTTTCAGGACTTATATCCGGATAGGATTCCAGATTTTCCAGACTGATGGACAGGGAAGTCAAGGGAGTCTTTAGCTGATGAGATATGTCAGACAAGGAGTTCTTAAGGCTTTCCTTGTCCTTTTTCGAATTTTCCGCTGCTTCCTTTAAGGTAATGGCCGTTTTATAAAGCTCATTTTCCAATATGGAAATGTTGCCTTCTTCTGAGGCATTCATATCATAATCATAGTCACCTTTGTTGATCCTGCTCATTTCCTCTGTTATCCTCCTGATACGGAGATTATTCTTTTTTTCCGCCATAAAAAAATATATAACGGGGAATAGTATCAGAAGGGCCGTCACTACTCCATTTACAATAAGAAAAGTCCTGAAAGCATCCCGACTGCTCTTTGTCCCACCGTCTTTATTTATGTCAATACCAAATCTTGTAAAAAAATTCTGGGGAGCCTGCCCCTCTGAATTTAGAACATCCATAATTTCAGCCGGAGTCATATCAGTTTTTTCCTCCAGCAAAAGGCAAAGTTTATTCATACAGGCATTATAATTTTTTTCATAAGTCCTGTACTGAACCCTGCATAAAATAAGGGCTACTGCCAGTACCCCTATTATATAGCATATTATGCAAATTTTTCTTGATGTTTTACTATTCATGGCAAAAGCTCCTATCCCCGGTCGGCATCTATGCGATAACCCAGTCCTTTAACGGTGGTAATGACATCATCTCCGATTTTTTCCCGGATTCTCTTCATATAGACCGTTACCGTATGGTCATAAACGTCATTTCCGGTAGCCTGCCATATGCAGTCTATAACTGCATTTCGACTTACCAGCTTATCATGATTATCAAAAAGCAGGCTTAGTATTTTTAATTCCAGGCTGGAAAGCTCCACTTTTTGCCCATTTTTAAGGACCTGGGCTTTCTCCGGATCATAGCTTATATCACGACAGCATATCTGTGATGTAGCACGCTGTCTCACCATTACGCGATTTACCCTGGCCATTAATTCTTTGGTGGAAAAAGGCTTGGTAATGTAGTCTTCTGCTCCCAGATTAAGCCCTTTTACTATGTCGTTTTCCTCATCCCTGGCAGTCAAAAATATGGTGGGTATGGCCTTGCTCTTCAAATCATTTTTATAATAATCAAAGCCATTACCATCCGGAAGTGATACATCAAGTAAAATCAGGCCTGGACGCTGGCTTTCCACCAGCATCCGGGCCTCCTTAAGATTTTTCGCAATATAGAGACTATACTCAGTGAGCTCAAATGATAATTTTAAGCCCTCTGCTATGCCTTCGTTATCTTCTACCAAAAGTATTTTCTTCATGTTCCCTCTAATTTAAATTACTTCATTCTTTATAGTCTCAATTATATTGCGTTTATTGATTCTTGCAAGAGAAAATCTAATAATTGTGTATACCAGCGCAAAAACCACAATGGCGCTTATCACAGCTGCCTTTACAGGAGGATTAAAGGGTATGATTAAATCTGTCTCTACCTCATATTTCCAGATGGCATATGAACCTGAAAATCCTATAATCGTACCAAAGAAAAGGGCTTTTATTGTAGTAAATACAGCTTCCAGCAAAATCATTTTTTCGAACTGATTGGAAGTCATACCAATGGATCTGAGAGTGGCAAAATCCCTGGCTCTAAGCTCCATGCTGGTACTAATGGTATTTACAATATTGGTCACCCCAATAAGTGCGATTACGGTAATAAGACCATAAGCAAATATTGCTATCAGCATTAAAAGTGAGTGTACCTGTCTCGTATTGGCATCACGATTGGTAATTTCATAGCTGCTTCCATAGGGTTTATTATCAGCTGAC
>JAZUFN010000224.1:0-2720 GCA_045640725.1 Lachnospiraceae bacterium | reverse complement strand
TGAATATCATGAGGATGGCTCTCGCGAAGACCAGCTGCAGATATTTTAACAAATTTACCTGTTTCTTTCAAGACTTCAATATTTTTTGCTCCACAATATCCCATACCGGAACGAAGACCACCGATAAGCTGGAATACAGTGTCCTCTACAAGGCCCTTATAAGCTACACGGCCCTCAACACCTTCAGGCACCAGCTTCTTAGCGCCGGATTGGAAGTATCTGTCCTTAGAACCGTTCTCCATGGCTGCAATAGAGCCCATACCACGATATACCTTGAATTTTCTGCCCTGGAAAAGTTCAAAGTCGCCGGGAGCCTCATCACATCCTGCAAACATTGAGCCCATCATACAAACATTGGCACCTGCTGCAATAGCCTTTGTAACATCACCGGAGAACTTGATACCACCATCAGCAATGATAGGAATGCCATATTTCTTTGCTGCAGAATATGCATTCATAACAGCTGTAAGCTGAGGAACACCAATACCTGCAACAATTCTTGTAGTACAGATGGAACCAGGTCCGATACCAACCTTGATACAATCTGCACCGGCCTTAATCAGATCCTCTGTAGCTTCTGCTGTAGCTACATTACCTGCAATAACCTGAAGGTCAGGATATGCATCCTTAACCATTTTTACACAACGGATAACATTAGCAGAGTGACCATGCGCGCTATCAATTACAATAGCATCTACCTTGGCATTTACCAGACACTCTACTCTATCCAGAATATCTGCTGTAACACCTACGCCTGCAGCACAAAGGAGTCTGCCCTGTGCATCCTTGGCAGAATTCGGATATTTAATCTGCTTCTCAATATCCTTAATGGTAATAAGACCCTTAAGATTATAATTTTCGTCAACAATAGGGAGCTTTTCCTTACGAGCCGCAGCAAGAATAGCCTTGGCCTCATCAAGAGTAACTCCTACAGGAGCGGTAACAAGATTCTCGGAAGTCATAGACTCGGAGATTCTCTTGGAAAAATCTGTCTCAAACTTAAGATCACGATTGGTAATAATACCAACCAGCTTTTTACCTTCAGTAATAGGCACGCCGGAAATTCTATACTTATGCATAAGGTCTTCTGCATCTTTAAGTGTATGATTTGGGGACAGAGAAAATGGATCTGTAATAACGCCATTCTCACTTCTCTTTACCTTATCTACCTCGTCAGCCTGAGCCTCTTTTGACATATTTTTATGAATAACACCAATACCACCCTGACGAGCCATAGCGATTGCCATACGGTGCTCAGTAACAGTATCCATGCCTGAACTCATGAATGGGATATTAAGTCTGATTGTCTTTGTAAGATTTGTGTGGAGATCCACCTCATTAGGGATAACCTCAGAATAAGATGGAACTAAAAGAACGTCGTCAAATGTCAATCCTTCAGTAATAAGTGTGCCCATTTTCGTACTCCTTTGTATATAGAATTTGATGTATTATACATTATTACATGCAGTATAATCAAGGGTTTTTCCAGTTATTTACATTTTATAATATCTTAAATTAATAATAAGGAAAGATTATAACTCGTAAAAATGAAAATAAAGTGGATAGAACAGACCGGCTATTCTACCCACTTTACTATTAAATTTCAACAAACTTTCTCATAGCCTTCTGCTTCATACGCTGCAGCATTCCTGCATCAGGCTCGCAAAAATAAACCTTAGAAATGCCACCTGTTGATGTTACAATGGCCCATACCTTGGCATAGGTATCATGGCTGGTAAAATCATAAGTTAATACGCCGTTTCTCATATATCCATCCAAAGCCTTACTTCCCTTTGGCGCCATTACTACAAGATTATCAAAATCCAGACGTGCGGCATGCTTTCTCTTTTCACCATTTATTATTCTGTCAAAATCCAGCTGTCCATCACAAAATACATACTCGTACTCTACTTTAAGCCTAGGAAATACAACCAATATGGCAATGACTGCTGCCACAGTAATCAGCAGGAACAAAAGCTGACCAAACCAGAGAGCCATAATGGCTCCCACCACAGCCAAGGCGATAAGTCCTGCTTTAATCATAGTATCTTTGGATGTCACTTTTTTTACGACACGTGCTTCGCAATAATTACCTTCCATAATAACCTCTCAAGTCTAAGAAATTCGATTAGTATTCACCCATACCGCCCTGAGGCATCTGAGGAGCAGCAGGCTCCTTAATAGTAGCAACAGCAGACTCAGTGGTAAGGAATGTGGATGCTACGGATGTAGCGTTCTGAAGGGCTGATCTGGTAACCTTCGCAGGGTCGATAATACCAGCCTGTACCATATCTACATACTCTTCTGTAAGAGCATTAAAGCCATAGCCCACCTGAGCCTCACGTACCTTATTTACGATAACTGCTCCCTCAAGACCTGCATTGTTGGCGATGCAGTTAAGAGGAGCTTCCAGTGCCTTAAGAATAATATTAGCGCCGGTCTTTTCGTCACCATGGAGAGAATCAGCCAATTCTTTAACCTTTTTGGAAGCGTGAATATAAGCAGAGCCACCACCGGAAATAATACCCTCTTCAACAGCTGCCTTTGTAGCTGCCAGAGCATCTTCCATACGCAGCTTATTTTCTTTCATCTCGGTCTCTGTAGCAGCGCCTACGCGCACTACGGCAACACCGCCAGCCAGCTTTGCCAGACGCTCCTGAAGTTTTTCTCTGTCAAAATCAGATGTAGTTTCCTCCATCTGAGTACGAATCTGAGCCACA
>JAZUFN010000223.1:0-5185 GCA_045640725.1 Lachnospiraceae bacterium | reverse complement strand
CCATTGAAGCATTGAAAAACGAGCTGGCAACCGCTGCCGATGGTGATAGGGTAGCAGCCATCAGCCTTATCCTCAGCTTTGCGGAAAATGCTCCAAAAGGAACCTGGCTGATACCTACTGCTCTGTATGAGGCTGTGTATACCAATCAAAGGCATCATTCTACTCTTGGTCTTATGGTATTACTGTTTACGGTATTAATAGTAAGCCCGATACTGTCTCAGGAAAGACAGGCAAATATGACATATTTGCTAAGCAGTACTCCGGCAGGCAGGAAAAGATTATGGTGGAGCAAGCAGCGATTATTATTCCTAAGTGCTTTTCTTGTGGGAGGACTGGTATACGGTATAGAATTTTATAAAATAATAAAATTCTACGGACGCCCTTCCTGTTTCAGCGCTCCTGCCGGGAGCATGTTCGGATATGAAATGTCTGCAACATCCTTGTCTATGGGAGGGATACTGATAGTCCTTTACCTGGCACGACTTTTGGTAATAATCACCGTAGCTGAAGCATGTATGTGCTTATCCGGTTTGTTCGCAAAAAATGTTAATGCTATCATGGCCTGCAGTGGTATCATTTTATTGCCGGCTGCCCTGGCGGCTGTGGGGTCCTCCTTGGGTACTAAAATATCTTTTCTCACCCCAATGGTAGCAGTAGGTCTCTTGCCTGCCTTTTTGCCCTATATTGTTATCGGAGTGCTGGGAGTGGTATTTTCTGTTTTGTCATATGTAGTAATAAGAAGAATAAAGTAAAAATTTACCACCTGTTTTGAGCGGACTGTGAAAAGTAACTTTCAATGAGGAACAGGTGGTTTTTTTGTCTGATTTACTATACAATAAAAAGCAGATATGCTAAAATATCATTATCTGTAATTTTATGCTGACAACAATAGGAAAACAGGTGAAAAGTCCTTTATTTAATAGCAGGAGACTAACTGAAATGAATAGAAATATTAAGCAGGTTGAAAATGAAATAAGAAAGGGCCAGGATTTACATGCCAATATACCGATTTATATAAATGAGATGGCATCTCTTTACGGAGAGTATTCATATCAGAATCTTGCCATGAATCTGTCTATTCTGGTTGATAGAAATGATAATTTTGACGATGAAGGCATGAATAAATACAATAAGGCACTTTACGATGAGGTGCTTACTGAGATTAAGGCTCTGACTATCGGAAGTTTTGATCCTGAGGCTATGAAGGCTACTATTGCCAGAGTAGTAAATATCCGTGAGACTATAAAGCATCGCATGGAGACTGTTACAGCGTATGTAGATGACTTTATTATATATGAGCATATATTAAACAGGCTTGAGCCCAAGTTTGAGCATGTTGAGATTGAGCCTACTTCCAATGATGATTTGGCTCGTGAGATACTCCGCTGGATTTTCTCGGATGATGAGAGCGCCTTGGTTAATGAACGCATCAGGACAGCTACCAGTTGCCTGCCTATAAGACTTACCAAGCAGAAGATACTGGATATGGTGGATACTACATTTTCACTTTATGAAGCCAGTGACAAGCGTGCTATTGACAATTTTGATTATATGCTCCGCTCTGCCACAGGTCTGATCAAGATCGACGAAAAATATGATGTATATGATAATGTCAGAGAGCTGTTAGATGAGTTAAAATCAGCTGATTACAAGAATCTGGAGCTTAATAGCTACTATGATCTTAAAGATGATTACCGTATAGGCTCCAATCTGGTCGAGGGACTGGCTGACGAGCTTACTGACCTTCAGGGCCTTTGCAATGCCTTGCTTGCAGTACTTCTTACACGCCAGTACTTTACTTTGGATGCTGAGAACAATATTAAGCCAACAGTGGAAATTATTGAAAAGCTTCTTAAGGGCTGCAATGACTACGATTCACTTTTCGCTGGTACTGAGGGCAAGATCGAAAAGCTGAACATGCGTATTCAGGACGAGGAGTCTGTACTGCTTGTAATTAAAGAAAACTACAGAAATGTTGTAGAGGAGCTGATGCTTACTGCACCTTTCGAAAGACTTCTTATGACTACCAAGCTTTGTTCTGAGTCAGCATTTGCCAATCTCATAGAAGATGATGTGACTATAGAACATGAGTATTTGGAGCAGGTAAGGACAAAGTTCTCAGAGGACTTGGAACAGGCTTTAAAGGCAGGCGACAGGATGAAAAACAGGGCTGTTATGGCTCAGCTTTTCCGCGAATTGCCTGTGATGATGGCTACACATAATGAAGTGATGACTTATGTGAGAAATGCGCTGGATGCATGCACTGATTTAGGCGAGCGCCAGATTTCAATCAATCTTATCAGAGAGTGCTATGATTAATTGGGATGATAACCTGATAATAGAAGAAAAGCTTCGGAGAAGAAGCAAAAGACTAATGAAAAGGCTGGAAAAGGGTAAGTATTGCTGGAATCTGTATTTGATAGCCAGCCCTACCAACGAAGCGAATCTCTATGATATACATGAGGCTAAAAATCTGATATTCCCTTATTACAGAGAGAAAGAGATTAGGATTTTTGCCATGGCTTCTTCTATGGAGGAGGCACAAAATCAACTGCTTCAGTTACTTGAGGCAAGGTTCGCAAAAGTAGAAGAGGATATGAAATAAATGCTGGTTCTTAAGATAATTGGCATTGTTCTTCTTTCGATTCTGGCATTAATATTACTGCTTATAGCATTGGTGCTCTTTGTGCCTATACGATATGAGGCTACGGTGTTTGCTGATGGTACCGACCTGGAGAAGCTAAGAGGACACGCTAAGGTGCACTGGCTGCTTCATTTAGCCAGCTTCGGTGCTGTTTTTGAGAATAAGCAGTCAAAATTATTTGGCAGAGTTGCTTTTTTCAAGCTTTTAGGGGAAAAGAAGGAAAAAGAAGAAAGGCCTCCTAAAAAAGATAATAAAAGGAAAAGGCAGAAAGACATAGAGGATGAATTCTTCGAAGATTTTCCGGAAGATGATGTAATGGAAGATTTTCAGCATGATGAAGTGATGGAACAGGGTCTTACGGAAGAGCCCCGAGAGAGTAAGGACGCTGACCGGGAAAAGGCAGAGGACTTCTCGCAGGAAAAAGCCCCTAAGAAGGATAAAGAAAGGCCTAAGAAAAAGAATTCAAAAGCCAAGAAGGAAAAAAAGGCAAAAAAGATCAAAAAGCCTAAAAATCCCAATTCACTGCCTAAACGTCTTAAACGACTGTATGAAAAGCGTGAAAAGGTTGCCAGAGTATTTGAAAAAGAAAAAAAGAATCTTCATGTAGCCTTAAGGCGTACAGGAAGAATTCTTAAAAAAATACTTCCAAGAAAATGTAAGGGATATGTGGAATTCGGTATGGCCGATCCTGCCACTACAGGTAAAATACTGGGATATGTCAGCGCCTTGTATGCAATGACAGGTCCTATACTCAATCTGTATCCGGATTTTACAGAACAGAAGCTAAAGGCAGACGTAAAGCTCAAGGGGCATTTTACGCTGTTCTCTATCGGGGTATATGTGCTTCAGGTGCCTTTTAATAAAGAGCTAAGAAGGGCTTACAGATATTTAAATAAGCTTTCAATGGAAGATTCAAAAGAAGTAACTAAAGAAAAAACAGGAGATAAAAAGGAATAATAAGGAGAAAGAGATTTATGGCAGAGAACAAATTTGACACAACTGTTGAGGCACTGTTCAAGGGGATGGACGGATTTCTTACTACAAAGACTGTAGTAGGTGATGCTGTTAAGTTTGATGACGGAACAATCATTCTTCCTTTAGTGGATGTATCTTTTGGTGTTGCGGCAGGAGCATGGGCTAAGGAAAGCTCTAAGAATGGCACCAGCGGCGGTGGTATGGGTGGTAAGATTACCCCTAGCGCTGTAGTTGTTATGAAGGATGGCCATGCAAAGCTGGTAAATGTTAAGAATCAGGATACTGTTACAAAAGTACTGGATCTTATTCCGGATGTTTTGGACAAGGTAAAGGATTTTAAGAAGAGTGATAAAAAGTCCAGAGATGAAGAGCGTGAAAAGGTGGATTCTGTTGTAGTAGAGTCTATGAATGACTAATTTTCTGTTGACAGAAGTGCTTTATAATGCTATCATTTTACCAGTTTAATAAGATAAACCGTTGATACGGAAGGATGACGTTCATGACCTTACAGAGAGCCTGAGATGATGAGATTCAGGCAGGATACAGGCGTTTGATGGACCGTTGAGGGCACGAGGAAACCGTAAGGGATTAATGCGTGACGATGCAGGCAGTCGTTATTTTGCCGGGGGTATGTTAGTACCCTGCTGAGTGTGTGATTTTCACAAATCAAGGTGGCACCGCGGATTAGATTATTCGTCCTTGACAGATATTACTATCTGTCAAGGACTTTTTTAGTGCATAAGGCGAATTTCTGTAGGATTACGAGAGTGCGGAGCACGAAGTAATCCGTTTATGCACGTAAGTCATAAGGCGAATCAAGGAGGCTTAAATGAAATTTTTACCCGAATTATCAGAGATTAAAAGAATAGCAAAGGAGGGCGAGTACAAGGTTGTTCCTGTAAGCTGCGAAATGCTTTCAGACTTTTGCACTCCTATTGAAGCTGTCAGAAAGCTTAAAAATGTGTCAAAGCACTGCTACATGCTGGAATCAGCAGGAGAAAACGAAAAATGGGGCAGATACACATTTTTAGGCTATGAGCCAAAGACTTCTGTCACATGCTCCAATGGCGAGATGAGAATAGGCAATATCAATATGCAGGTAGACAATCCTGATATCTATCTTCGCCAGATCCTTAAGGAGCATAAGAGCCCCAGATTTCCCTACCTTCCATCTTTTACAGGAGGTCTGGTAGGTTATTTTTCCTATGATTATTTGAATTATTCAGAGCCCACTACCAAGTGCCTGGTGGAGGACAATGAGAATTTTAAAGATCTGGACCTGATGCTTTTTGACAAGGTTATTGCTTTTGACAATTTTAGGCAAAAGATTATTTTAATAGCTAATATTTCCCTGGATGAGCCGGAGGAGGGCTACAATCGGGCTGTAACAGAGCTTAAGCAGATGGCAGACCTGCTTAAATACGGTGAAAAAAAGCAGGAAGAGAAAGGGCGGCTTTTATCTGAAGTGACACCGCTTTTTGATAAGGAAAAGTACTGCAGTATGGTGGAAAAGGCAAAGCATCATATCCATGAGGGTGACATTTTCCAGATAGTCCTTTCAAACAG
>JAZUFN010000222.1:0-6902 GCA_045640725.1 Lachnospiraceae bacterium | reverse complement strand
CTACAAGACCACAGATAACGCCTGCTGCGAAGGAATCACCGCCACCAACACGGTCTACGATTGGGTGAAGGTTGTACTTTCTTGAATGGTAGAACTCCTTTGTATCTCTGGAGTACATGCAAGCTGACCAACCATTGTCGGAAGCGGAATGAGACTCACGCAGAGAAGATACACAGTACTCAAAATTGTAATCTGCTACCATCTGCTCGAAGATAGACTTGTAACCAGCCAGCTCCAGCTCACCGGATGTAACATCTGTATTACCAGGCTTGTAGCCAAGAACAAGCTCAGCATCCTCTTCGTTACCGATACATACATCAACATACTGCATAAGGTTCTTCATAACCTTCTGAGCCTTCTCGGAAGACCAGAGCTTCTTTCTGAAGTTAAGGTCACAGGAAACCTTTACGCCATGCTTCTTTGCTGCCTTAAGAGCTTCCTCTGTAAGAACTGCTGCTGCATCGGATACAGCAGGTGTAATACCTGTGAAGTGGAACCAGTCAGCGCCCTCGAAGATCTTATCAAAGTCGAAATCAGCTGCTGTAGCTGTAGAGATAGAGGAATGTGCTCTATCGTAAACTACCTTTGAAGGACGAAGAGAAGAACCTGTCTCCAGATAGTAGATACCTACTCTCTCACCGCAACGAGCGATGTTATCAGTCTTTACATTGTACTTTCTGAGAGCTGCAATTGCGCAGTCACCGATCTCATTTGCAGGAAGTGCTGTAACATACTCTGCATCGTGGCCATAGTTAGCAAGTGAAACTGCTACGTTAGCCTCGCCGCCGCCGTAGTTAATGTCAAACTCGTCAGCCTGGATGAATTTCTCGTTGTTTGGTGTGGAAAGTCTGAGCATGATCTCGCCCATAGTAATAACTTTTGCCATGTTATTTATCTCCTTGAATGTTTAGTTTATTTTCTGCCTTGCGGCTAAAACTCTTAAATTAAAGGGTTACACCCTGTTTAAAGATGGCCATATCGTGGAAGCCGGCCTCTTCTGATTTTACCTTTTTACCGGATGCTACAGAAAGAACGTAGTCAAAAAGCTCCTCTGCCAGCTCGTCCTTATCTTTACCTTCTACCAGAACACCACAGTTAAAATCTATCCACTTATCCTTTTTACCTGCCAGATAGGAATTGGTAGAAATCTTTACTGTAGGCACCGGTGACGCAAAAGGTGTACCGCGTCCTGTTGTAAAAAGGACAATCTGTGCACCGGAAACAGCCAGTGCTGTAGCTGCTACCAGATCATTACCGGGAGCTGATAAAAGATTAAGTCCGGGCTTTGCTACTCTTTCACCATACTCAAGTACACCTACTACAGGTGCTGAGCCTGACTTTTGTGTACATCCCAAAGACTTGTCTTCAAGTGTGGAAATACCGCCCTTCTTATTACCCGGTGAAGGATTCTCGTAGATGGTCTGGTTATTTCTCATGAAGTACTCTTTGAAGTTATTAATAAGGCATACGGTCTTATCGAAAGTCTCCTTATTTTCGCATCTGTTCATAAGCAGAGTCTCAGCGCCAAACATTTCAGGTACTTCGGTAAGAATGGTAGTACCACCCTTTGATACCAGATTGTCTGAGAAAAGGCCAACTGTAGGATTGGCTGTAATGCCGGAAAGTCCATCGGAGCCGCCGCACTTCATACCGATAATAAGCTTGGAAGCTGATACTTTTTCTCTTTCAAAGCCTGCTGCAAAATCGATAAGCTCCTTAATAAGCTTCTCCGCATCGGAGAATTCATCATCAGACTCCTGACATACCAGGAATTTTACTCGATTTTCATCGTAATCACCGATATATCCCTTAAGAACATCAATATTGGAATTCTCACAACCCAGGCCCAGAACCAGAACACCGCCTGCATTTGGATGATGAATCATATCAGCCAGTACGGTACGGGTATTCTCCTGATCGTCTCCCATCTGAGAACAGCCGTAAGGATGAGGAAAAGCAATGATGTCATCTACGGAGCCCTTAAGGAACTTCTTGTTTACTTCGGCCATCTTGGTGGCAATATTATTGACACAACCTACGGTAGGAATAATCCAAATATCATTACGTACTCCTACTGTACCGTCCTTACGTACAAAACCATCGAAGAAAGCCTCGCCTGCTGTACCATTTTTTACAGCTTCTTCTTTTGTAAATGAAGCAGCCATCTCAGGATGATATTCGTAAGTCAGAAGATCGCCTAAATTAGTCTTAACATTCTGAGTATGTACATGGCATCCGGATGCTACATCTACTGTAACATGACCGATAGGATCGCCATACTTTATTACATCCTCTCCTGCCTTCAGGTCACAAAGAGTAACCTTATGACCTCTTAATATATCTTCTTTTAATGTAACAGCGCCATTTTTCGAATTAATTACAGTCCCTTTTGTCAGGTCTGTAAGTGCAACTGCCACATTGTCCTTTTCATTAATTATAATGTAGTCCATATTTTTCTCCGGGTGCTATTTATGCAAAAAGCTTGTCAATAGTAGCCTTCATGCCATTTTCACGGATGGATGTAAGGTAAGAAGTAACCTTTTCCTCAACATCTGCAAGAGCAGACAGATCCTGATCCCAGAAATCCACATTGGAAAGGAATGCATGTGCGTACTCAGCAGCACTCTTTGCTGAATTTTCTGCCATGAACTCAAGAACTGCAGCATCATCAAGAATGTTGTACTCCTGACCGTCTCTGTGACCGATAAGAGCTTTTTCTCTAATCTCTGTACCTGTGTAGAATGCCATAAGTGCAGCCAGGGAGAAACCAAGTCTGTCAGGGCACTTGCCATTATTCTTAATGCAGCCTAAGAAGCTGGGCATTACTCTAGCCTTCCACTTGGATACGGAGTTAAGGGAAATGGCAAGAAGTGCATGGTCTACGTATGGATTGTCAAAACGATCGAATACTGACTTGGCAAAATCCTTGCACTCTTCTGCAGGAAGTGTAAGTGTAGGAATGATTTCCTCATATACAGCATCCTCAACAAATTTTCTGAGTACAGGTGTATTCATCATATCACGTACAATGTCTGTACCGTAAAGGTAAGCACCAAGTACAGAACATGTATGAGCACCGTTAAGGATACGCACCTTACGCTGCTTGTATGGGTGATGGTCCTTTGTAAATACTACATGACAGCCTGCATCCGGAAGAGGGAACTCCTTGGAGATATCCTTATCAGACTCGATAACCCAAAGTGAGAAAGGCTCAGCTGTAACCATAATCTTGTCCTGGTAGCCATATCTGTCCCAATGAGGCTGCTCTTTTCCTCTTGGATAGCCTGTAACAATACGGTCAACGAGAGTCTGGGTGAATACGCAGGCTTCCTTAACCCATGTAACGAACTCTGCAGGAAGATTCCAGTTGGCACACTGCTTAAGAACGCATTCCTTAAGATGCATACCATTGTCATCAATAAGCTCTACAGGAAGCATCACAAGGCCCTTATTCATATCGCCATTGAAATGCTCATATCTGGTATATAAGAATTTTGTAAGCTTGCCCGGGAAAGAAACAGGTGGGCAAAGCTCAAACTTATCATTCTCATCATAAACGATACCTGCTTCTGTAGTATTGGAAACTACAAAACGAAGGGTATCAATCTTTGCTAAATCATTGTACTTTTCGTACTCGTCTGTAGCTGCTACAGCATCTGCTACGGAAGTAACGATACGATCAACTACTTTTGCTTCTCCATTCTCATCACGACCGGAAAGTGTAACTGTATACTGGCAATCCTGCTCATGGAACATATCCAGACTACCAAATTCGATAGGCTTAATAAGAACGATATCTCCGTTAAAAAGTCCCTTCTCATTGGTAATGTCGATCATGTAGTCAACAAATGCGCGAAGGAAGTTGCCTTCACCGAACTGTACGACCTTAATTGGACGTTCTGTCTTCTTTGTCATCTGCTTGTTTAATAATTCCATTTTTTTCGCCTTTCTTTAAGCCAATATGGCTGATTTACAAGTGTTAACGCCGGGGGGGAATCCAAAATGGGATATCCCGTTACTATTTGCAGTCTGTTCTTCGCATTCATAGACCGCTCCAGCTTCGCTGTAGCTATTCTGCTATAATACACGCATTTCTTCGTGCTTCGCACTCTCGAAATGCTAAAGACATTCGAAATCCGCTCATTTTCCAAAGGGAAAATGGCTACTTTCTCATGTCTTTGCGCGTCATAAAGTCCATCAAAGTTTCTGCAAGCAAGCTTGCGAAACGTTTTCGGCCTTTTGCCGCTTGTATTAAACATGTAAGCGTTTACATTCGCCATATTACATCGTTTGGGATGCAATGTCAATAATAATTAAATTGTATTTTTGTAAAATCTTTTTATAGAAAAATTACTTGTTAAATTTGTTAAAGAGGTGTATACTTTTTGTAAGTGCTTTCATCACTGCATTATTTTTGTGGTTATGAGCATTATTTTCGGGGGTTTTTATCAACATGAACATTTATGACATTTCAGAAAAATCAGGAGTTTCCATAGCCACTGTATCTCGCGTGCTTAATGGAAGCCCAAATGTAAGCGATGCCACAAAACAAAAGGTACTGCAGGTGATGCAGGAATGTGGCTACACTCCTAACGTATTTGCCAGAGGTCTGGGACTCAACACCATGCGTACTATCGGTATTATGTGTGCCGACTCCTCCGACCCTTTCCAGGCTAATGCCGTATACTATTTGGAGCAGAATCTTAGAAAAAACGGCTACGACTCTTTTCTTTGTTGTACCGGCTCTGAACTGGAGAACAAACAAAAATACCTGCAGCTTCTTATCGGTAAGAGGGTAGACGCCATCATACTTGTTGGTTCCAGTTTTTTGGAGTCCAGCAAAAAAGACAATAAGTATATTACAGATGCTGCCAATGATATTCCTATTATGGTTATTAACGGATACATAGAGCATCCGAATATCTTCTGTACTCTTTGCGACGATTATCAGGCTGTATTTGATGTAGTAAACCTTTTGGTATCCAAGGGCGCTAAAAATGTCCTTTATCTCTACACATCCAAGTCTTACTCCGGTCTCAAAAAGCTTTCAGGCTATAAAGACGCCATGACTACCAATGGCATTACACCGGACGAAAAGCTTATGATTAACTGCCCGAATAACATCAAAAAAACTTATGATATTTTAGAGCATGTAGCCAACACAGGTAATCTTCCGGATGCTGTAGTGGCATCTGAGGACCAGCTGGCTGCAGCTGCATTAAAATATGCCCTTAAGCACGGTATTAAAGTACCTGAGCAGATTCAGATAGTCGGTTACAACAATTCCATTATTTCCGAATGTGCTTACCCTGAGCTTACTTCCATAGATAATCATGTGGAAGCATTATCTATCACTACAGTAACAAATCTCATGAGAGTCCTGGACAAAACCAACGTACCTAATCGCACTACCCTCTCCAACGACCTCATTGAGCGTGAAACTACACTATTTAATTAAGGAGAATTAAAATGAGACAGTTTATGGATCAGGATTTCCTTCTTTCCAACGAGACAGCTAAGCGCCTCTATCACGATTACGCAGCTAAGATGCCTATCATTGACTATCACTGCCATATCAGTCCAAAGGAAATCGCAGAAAACAGATCTTTTGAGAACATCACACAGGTATGGCTGGGTGGCGACCATTATAAGTGGCGTCAGATGCGTACCAACGGTGTGGATGAAAAGTTCATTACCGGTGATGCAGCAGACTACGACAAATTTGTAAAGTGGACCGAGACTCTGCAGAAGGCTATCGGCAATCCTCTATATCATTGGAGCCATTTAGAGCTTCAGAGATATTTTGGTTTTGACAAGCCTCTCTCTCCAAAGACAGCTGCAGAAGCTTGGGAAGTATGTAATAAAAAGCTTACTTCCGGCACTATGACAGTTCGTGACCTTATTAAGCAGTCCAATGTTGAAGTTATCTGTACTACAGATGATCCTATTGATACTCTGGAATGGCATCAGAAGATCAAGGCTGACGAGACATTTGATGTTCGTGTTATCCCTGCATGGCGTCCTGACAAGGCTATGAATCTTGAAAAAGTAGATTTCCTTGATTATCTTGCCAAGCTGGAAGACAGATCCGGTATTAAGATTAATAGCTTCAAGGATCTCTGTGCAGCTCTTTCCAACCGTATGGACTTCTTTGCTGAAAATGGCTGCAAGGTTTCTGACCATGCTCTTGAATATGTTATGTTCCAGCCTGCTTCTGATGATGAAATCGAAGCTATCTTCGCAGCCAGAAAGAATGGCACTATGCCTACCAAGCTGCAGGAGCTCCAGTTTAAGACAGCTTTCATGATGTTTGTTGGTCGTGAGTACCATAAGCGTGACTGGGTAATGCAGCTGCACTATGGTGCTATCCGTGATAATAACAAGTTTATGTTCAACAAGCTGGGTCCTGATACAGGTTATGATGCTATCAATACTTACTCATCCTCAGCAGAGATGGCTGCTTTCCTTAACGGCCTCAATGCTACAGATGAGCTTCCAAAGACCATCATCTACTCCTTAAATCCTATTGACAATGCTGCCATCGGCACAGTCATCGGCTGCTTCCAGTCCGGTCCTACAGCAGGTAAAGTTCAGCAGGGTTCTGCTTGGTGGTTCAATGATCATAAAGTAGGCATGCAGGATCAGATGACATCTTTAGCTAATCTGTCTCTCCTTTCCAATTTTGTTGGTATGCTGACAGACTCCAGAAGCTTCCTTTCCTACACCCGTCATGAGTATTTCAGACGTATTCTCTGCAATCTCGTTGGCACATGGGTAGAAAACGGCGAGTATCCTTGTGATATGGAGTTCCTGGGACAGATGGTTCAGGATATTTCTTATAACAATACTAAGAATTACTTCCAGTTCTAATTTAGAGCTGACAAAAATTGTCAAGGGGACGT
>JAZUFN010000221.1:0-7436 GCA_045640725.1 Lachnospiraceae bacterium | reverse complement strand
CGGAATAGATGCATTGGTCTTGGCTACATCGCCATCTGCCACACGCTGATAAAATACGCGAGGCTCCATATCCTCAAGTCCCTTATATACTTCCTCACCAAATGCAAAGCCCAAGCTCTGAATCGCAATGCCCTTTTCCTTAATGTAATCCAATGCAAGATCTGCAGTTGAATCGGTAGAAATTACGTAGTCTGCCATAAAAACCTCTCATCAATTGTACGATATTTGTTACTATGTTACTATTCACAGTCTGTTAAAAATGTAACTATATATGCACTATAATACCATTTATTGTATAAATTACAATCCCCAGATACTAAATCCACTGATTACTTTCATTATTGTAATAATAATTAATTGTATTCAATTTCTTTTCCAATTCTTCCTTGCTTACATTCTCTCCATCACACAGTTCTTCCAGGGATGAATACTTATCTCTTAGCAGGGTATTTACTACACTAAGCAGTATAAAGGGGTCATTAGGTAAATTCATGATTTTCCTCCTTATCTTTGTCATTATTTATATCCGTCAGCATGGTGTCGCCCACATGTCTTATTGGCAGCACTATGGATACTCTGGTCCCTTCTCCGAAAGTGGAGTCCACTGATACTCCATATCCGCTGCCATAATTAAGCTTGATTCTTCTATTAATGTTGTATAATGCAATAGAGGATGTGTTTCTTTCTCTCTGGTAGTACTCGATACGATGACGCACCATTTCCAGTGTTTCCAGTGTCATTCCTCCCCCGTTATCAGAAATATCGATACAGAGCAGGCATTTTTCATAAGTGTAAATGGCGATCCAAATTTTTCCATCTTTTTCTCTCTTTTCCAGACCATGGATAATGGCATTTTCCACAATAGGCTGCAGCACCAAAGGCAGCATCTGGAACTTCTCCATATCCAGTCCGGGCTCAATATTAACCTGATAATTAACCCTGTCTTCAAACCTCAACTGCTGAATCTGCAGATAGGTCATAATATGATCGAATTCCTTCTGTAGGGTAGTCTCCTGAGTAGTGGTGTGCTCCAACACATATCTCATAGACTGTCCCAGAAGCTTAATAGCCTTGGCCACTTCTCTGTCCTGATTGGTCAATGCTTTCATTCTAATCATCTCCAGTGTATTGTATAGGAAATGGGGATTAATCTGGCTGGCAAGCACCTTGAATTCCATTTTTTTCTGGTCGGTAGCTACTTTCTGTCTCTGTATTTCTGCAGCGTACTCCTTTTCTTCCATCTCTTCGATATTTTTAACCATGATGAGAAGATCTTCATAAGCCTCGCATAGCTCTATACTTCTGAATAATTTCTCCGGGTCCAGATACTTCTGCTCACTCATCTTTCTGCCATGGCTGGCCTTATGCATCTCATTTCTGAGTAATAAAACTTCATTAGAAAATCTACGGGTATTGAAGGCTGTAAGTACCATAGGTAAAACCGCTGCTACCAAAAGTATCAACCCTATCATCCACAAATTTCTGCCTATACGCTGATATGCTGATTCATCAAAGGCAGCAATATATATCTGGGTATATGAGGACTGAGCAGGCTTTAGTGAGGCTACGCTGGCCAAAGTCCTTTTGCCATTTATTTTTATAGTGCTATCTATCTTAAAGTTTACTTTTTCAAAGTCAATGGGAATGCTTCTGTAAGCTTCAGAAGCTTCCCTGGCAGTACTGAAGAAAACAGGCTCTTCATTTACCGCCATATGCACGGAAAAATTGCCGTTTTCCACTCGGCTGGTAAGGAAGGAATCCGATACGATAATCATTACCACCGCCTGTCTTTCGGCATCCGACATAGGCAATTTTCTCACCAGTGCCAGTGAGACTTTTTCGGTATTATATGCATCAATATACCTATAGCTGGTCCAAAAACTGGAATAACGACTGCAGGCGGTCTTATACCATTCCTGCCCCCGGATATCCTGTGTAACTTTTACCACATTACCTGTATTTACCGCCTTATCATAGTCCACAAAGACTACAATCCTTTCGATGCCTGCGTATTTTTCAAAAGCCGGATCCACCAGCGTCACTTTTCCCATGGCATCTCTGAAATCCGAAGCAGACCTATAATCCGCATTAAGCTTTTCCTGTAGGTCTGTATTCTCTACTATTGTCTGAGATGTATTGTAAGCATAGCTGGTCAGGTCATATACCGTCTGGGTAATTCTGGTATTGAATTCTGAAAGCAACCCCTGATAGTAGGTTTTCTGACTAAAAAAGCCGGTAGATATTAAAACTACACCTACTATGAGAATAGGTGTCAAAATGGTAAAGAAATACATAAGCTGTAAGTCTCTGCCCATATGATGTTTTCCGGACAAAATTCTTTTTTTCATACTCACCACTGATTGTTACACAATATTGGAACAAATTTAACTATTACTTTTCCCAATAAATGATTATACTATAATGAAGACAAAAAAAACAATAAAAACAAGAAAGAAAGGCGGTGCAAATACGCACCGACAGATGATATGGGACAATTTAACCACTCTCCTGAAATCACACCAAATTTTCTTAAAAATCAAAAAGCCGCTTTTCGCCCGGCAGCCCTTTTTTCAGATCATGCAGTGCTGCAACGCCACAAAAATATAAGAGTATTCGGCGAATGTAAGCCCCACTCCCACATAAGCGTTGTTTTATATAAGGGTAGTCATCAGATCAGCCGGACAGAATGCGACTCCGTCCCGGAAGGATCTTTACTGTCTGTAGACAGAGCCGTTCGTGGAAATGCAGATACTTTTCAGGCTGTACTTCCTCCTGCTGATGCAGGCACAGACTATAGTCTCACCATAACATGCCATGAATCCGATGGCACTATTCTGGAAAAATCTTATAAAGACCTGGCTGTAGGCGAAGTATTTCTGGCAGGTGGCCAGTCCAATATGGAATTTGAGCTTAAGAACTGCTATTCCGGTCCGAATTCCCTGGCAAAAGATCAGCCCAACGTACGATTTTACTATACTCAAAAATACGCTATCTGGAATGATGAATTCTTTGACCACGAGGATAACAGTGGCTGGTCTGTATTTTCTGCAGAGTCAGCTGCCTGCTGGTCAGCCGTAGGCTATTATTTTGCCAAGGAATTGTCTGAAAAACTTCGTGTCCCTGTAGGTATCATAGGCTGTAACTGGGGAGGCACCAGTGCCACAGCTTGGACAGATATAAGACTACTGGAAAAAGATAAAGAGCTGGCTACATATATAGAAGACTATGAAAATTATATAGACGGACGCGACCTGGCTACTCAGGCTTTGGTCTGGAAGGAATATACCGACTATGCAGCCCAGTGGCAAAAGCGCATTGACGTCTTTTATGCTGAGAATCCCGGCGCAGAATGGGCTAAGGCTCTTGAGGTTTGCGGTGAATGCGAGTATCCCGGTCCCCTGGTCTCTTTTAACCAATTCCGCCCCGGTGGTCTCTATGAGACTATGCTAAAACGAGTGGCCCCCTATTCTTTAAAAGGTTTTCTCTACTACCAGGGAGAGTCTGACGACCACAAGCCGGATTATTACTACAAGCTTTTTACCACAGAAATAGCCTGCTGGCGACAGCTTTTCAAGGATCCGGACCTGCCCTTTCTCTTTGTCCAATTGCCTATGCATCGTTACATAGGTGACCCTGACAAAAAGAACTGGTGCACTATCCGAGATGCTCAGGCCCGGGTGTATAAGACCGTTAAAAATACCGGAATGGCTGTAGCTCTGGACTGCGGTGCCTATAACGAAATTCACCCAAAGGAAAAACAAAAGGTAGCTCACCGACTCTACCTGCAGGCCCTGGATCAGATATACAAGGAGCCTTCTGAGGCCAATACTGCCCCCTTATTCCAGACTGCCAAGGTGGAATGCCAGGGAGTGATGGATAGAAATAAGCTGGGCTTGGAATTGAATTTTGATCTTGGTTTTTCCTGGGAATCCGAAAGCGCCAGAGTAAGACTTTCCTTTCACAATGTAAAATCAGGCCTGGTATCCCGTACCGCCTTGCCTGATATGGACCCTCATGATGAAAGCACCATCGAAAAGGCCATTTTTGAGCTATCCTCTGATGGTATCAGCTACTATCCTGCCCAATTTTATATAGATAAAAAAGAGATTGTGCTTACATCTGATGAACTTACGCAGCCTCGTTTCGTCAGATATGCCTACACCAATTATGCGGCTCCCGTGATTTTTGAGAAAAACGGTCTGCCTTTAGCCCCCTTCAATATCGAGATATAAATAAATGGAGCTTCGCTATAAACGAAGCTCCATATTTTTACTTTACGATCCAGCCGTCCGGCAGTGACCAGGATGAATTTGATACCAGAAGTGTTGCACTGGAAATCAAGTACTCATCTTTATAGTACATACAAGAGCTGGAGCCGCCATCAATATTAAATGCATTGACTGCTCCGTACTCTCCCATAACTTCTATAAGATCAGCTGCGGTAGCACCTATATGAGACCCGCTGCCTCTTCCATCTGTAACCAGCATGAGAATTGCTCCGTCAGCTCTCTGACCTATACATGTACGTGGATTACAGCCGCTTCCGAATCCTTGTATTTCTCTGGGCACATTATTAACAATAAGTGGAACAAAATGGTCCAAAGTGACATTCTGTCCCTCCTGGAAAACTATGGCATCTCTGACACCTTCCTTGGCCACAAAATCCTCCACATCCTTTGTGCTCCAGCCATCAATATTCTGGTAGAAAAGAATATTTTTGTTGTTCATGTAAATAAGAATCAAACCGCTGTCTTCGGTAGGTCTGTTTTCCAGAATTTTACCATTGCTGACTACAACCCCCATAGCTCTGCCATTACCGGAAATACCGCTGTTTTTAAACATACCTCCGTTAATACCTGCCACAGCATCATACTTTTTCACCATATCAGCCATATCCATATTTTTACCAAAGTCATAGTGAGGTGCAGCTATTGATAGTCTGGAGGGATCCTTAACAATCATCAAATTGCCCATAAATGTTCTGGCTTTGATAGGTATAACCTCGATGTCTTCCTCTTCCGGTCTCTGACCTGTTACCGATTCCTGACCACTTCCGGCTCCGCCTGCCTGATTTCCGGCACCTGCATTCGCTTCGATCTTAATAAGAGAAGAGTCCAAGTCATGTTCAAAAGGCTCTCTTTTATTACCAACAACAACATTTTCAATTTCCTTGTCGGAAAGGAAAATCCCCGGCACCCACTTCAATGCACCGGTTTCCAGCATAGTAGATACAAATACTCGTCTGGCCGCATCCGATTTTCCTCTGCATACCATGCCCAAAAATGCAATCAGCAGAATGGCAGCCAGTACCACTGCGGTTAATATGCAAATAAGTACACGGCCTACAATTGTTCCCACTTTATTTTTCATGAATCATTCCTCGCTTACTTAATGTCTATGGCAGCTCAACACGGCTGCTTTCTCCGGTAACATTTACTTCTACCAACTTCCATTCGCCATCAAGCTTGTAAAAGTAGTATGTATCTTGTGAAATATCCTCATTTTCATGAGCCGGAATTCCCGGTCTGGCCGAGAATTTATGGATTTTTCTAATATAAACATCGCAGGAAACAAGGTTTTCAGAAAATGCCACAAATCTTTTTACAATCTTGTCCTTTGTTGTAGAAGTATGCTTTGTAATAATCTTTATATCTTCATTTTCATAAGCCAGGTATGCTGCATCATACAGGTAAGAACCCTCTATAAGAATAGCTGCGACCTTTTCAAAGGCCTTGATATCGCCTCCCAGATTACCCTGAATGTACTCGCTCCAGGTATGTGCAAACTTAGCTGCTTCCAGTTCCTTATACTCCTCCGGTATCTCTGTCAATCCGGTCTGTCTCTCCACCAAAAGGGTGTCTTTATCGTACTGGTATTCCACCTCTTCCCCGTTATAGTCCTTGACTACAAATTCAGGCTTGGCCAACAAATCAGGGAATTCATATACATTCTGCTCCGGCATTACAGCTGTACCTGCCCCATAGGTATCATTCAACTGCAGCACGTACTTGTAGATATTATTAATGACCTTTTCCTTAAAATACTTGTCAGTACTGATATTGCTGTAGCTAAAAGTATAATTTTCAGGAATGGATACCTTAATGTTTCTAAGTGTCAGTTCTTCATTTTTACTGTATGTAATAGTCTGTCCCAAAGCATCTGTCAGCTCTATACTGTCATTTACGGTACCAAAGAGATACTTAATCTCGGAATTGTCTCCTCCATTGGGCTCGCCTGCCACATCAGCCCCCTGATCTGTTACCTTAATGGTCTTTGGAAGAATCAGTGAGTAGTAAGTCACATTATCAACGGAAACATAACCATCCTTGGCAGTGCTACTGCACTTATTTCCTTTTCTGTCATACACCTCTACCTGAGGCAACTCCAGGAGGTCACTGATTTCGTATATGGTATTACCATTTTTCATGGTCTTCTTAACATTCTTTTCACTTTCAGAAATAACAGCTCCATTGGCTGCAGCTGAAAATCCTGTAGGAATGTCTACAGTAAGGGTGTATGTGGTCACCTTTGTAACAGGACTCAGACTTTCTCTGGTCCAATCGTTAACTGCCAACATAGCTAAAACGGTCTCGCTGTGCTTACTGGTAAGCTTAAGATAAGCCATAAGCTCTCCATCACCAAAAATACCATACACCATCTCGGTAGAACTGGTAATACCGGAATTAATCTTATAGCTCCATTCCTTTATCTGAGACAGCTTCTCTTTGTATTCGGCAAAAGCATCCTTATCGGAAGGATCATACTTGGAAGAACCCAGCTCAGGGTAATCTATTACAGCACTACCTGCCTTAAATTCTTCAATAACATTATCGGCAATATGCTCAGGAAGGGCCTTATCATATTTATCTATCTTTTTTCCTGCTACAATCAACAGGATGACTATGACTACCAGCGCTACCGCTACAACAGCGCCATATATTTTCCAAAACAAACCTTTTTTCATTGAAAAACAAATCCTTTCTAAAACCCTCTTATCTTATCCCCGGAGTCATCATTTGTATTGAACAGCTCCTTAATCACTGCCATATATGAATATGTGGGGCTTACCTGTATTTCTACCCGATCTCCCACCTTATGGCCAAGAAGTGCTTTCCCCATAGGTGATTCCACAGATATCAGGTTGTTCAAGGGATCATGACGCACTGTTGTTACTATTCTGTAGGTCTCCTCGCAGTCATCCTCTTCTATATACAGTACCACTGTATTATTTATGCCCACCTCGTCATCTTTGGAAGAATCATCTATTATTTCCGCAGTTCTGGTCATTCTTTCCAAATAGCGAATACGGCTTTCATTTTTGTTTTTATCTTTTTTGGCGGCGTAATACTCGAAGTTTTCCGAAAGGTCCCCCTGGGCCCTGGCTTCCTTTACATGCTCCAGAAGCTCATGTCGGGTAACCACCTTTCTCTCTTCTA
>JAZUFN010000220.1:0-1876 GCA_045640725.1 Lachnospiraceae bacterium | reverse complement strand
GAGGAGGTTATAGACCAGCTGGAAAAGAAGCTGGCCCAGGTGACTGCCATCACCGAGCTTTTGGACGAGGGCATGACACCGGAGGAATTCATGGAGTTCATCATGCAGGGCATGGAGCCCAGGGTCATGGAGAAGCATGAGTGCAGCTACTACTGCAACTGCTCCAGAGAGCGCGTGAGCTCTGCGGTGGCATCCATTTCCAAGGCTGACCTTCAGGAGCTTATCGACGACGGCAAGGAAATCGAAGTGAACTGCCATTTCTGCGATAAGAAGTATATTTTCTCCACGGATGCAATAAAGGCCATGAGAGACAGGCAGTAAGGCATTTATTACAAAATACGAAAGCTGTAATAAAAAGGATTAGCACGTTTAATTTTACTTGAATTGTATATGGGAGTATGATGCCCATAGAATGCTGCCAATGGGCAGCTAAAGTCATTATTCAAAAAGGAGTACGCTATGCCTACAGACGTTTACACATCACCACTTTCCGAGAGATACGCAAGCCGTGAGATGCAGTATATTTTTTCCCAGGACATGAAATTCCGTACCTGGAGAAAGCTCTGGATCGCTCTGGCAGAGGCTGAGAATGAGCTGGGTCTGCCTGTTACGAAGGAGCAGATAGCTGAGCTTAAAGAGCACGCTGAGGATATTAATTATGATGTAGCCAAGGCTAGAGAGGCAGAGGTACGTCACGATGTTATGTCTCACGTATATGCATATGGTGTACAGTGCCCCAATGCCAAGGGCATCATTCACCTGGGCGCTACCAGCTGCTATGTTGGCGACAATACAGATATTATCGTTATGACAGAGGGTATGAAGCTGGTTCGTAAAAAGCTTCTGAATGTGTTGGCAGAGCTCTCCAAATTCGCTGATAAATACAAGGCACAGCCTACACTGGCCTTCACACATTTCCAGCCTGCACAGCCTACTTCAGTAGGTAAGCGTGCTACACTCTGGATGCAGGAACTGCTTTTAGACCTGGAAGACCTGGACCATATGATTGCTTCCATGAAGCTCTTGGGCTCCAAGGGTACCACAGGTACACAGGCTTCTTTCCTGGAGCTTTTCGAAGGCGATTTCGAAAAGGTTAAGACCCTGGACAAAAAGATTGCTGAAAAAATGGGATTTGCTGCCTGCTACCCTGTTTCCGGACAGACATACTCCCGTAAGGTGGATACCAGAGTGCTGAATGTGCTGGCCGGGATCGCGGCATCAGCCCACAAGTTCTCTAATGATATCCGTCTCCTGCAGCACCTGAAGGAGATAGAGGAGCCCTTTGAGAAAAATCAGATCGGCTCTTCCGCAATGGCTTACAAGAGAAATCCTATGCGCTCCGAGCGTATTGCTTCTCTGGCCAACTACGTAATGGTTACAGCACTGAATCCCGCCATTACATCAGCTACACAGTGGTTTGAGCGTACTCTGGATGACTCCGCCAACAAGAGAATTTCCGTACCGGAATGTTTTTTGGCTATTGACGGAATCCTCGATTTGTATTTAAATATAGTGGATGGTCTGGTCGTTTATGACAAGGTCATTGAAAAAAGACTTATGGCGGAGCTTCCTTTCATGGCTACCGAGAACATCATGATGGATGCAGTTAAGGCAGGCGGTGACAGACAGGAGCTTCACGAGAAAATACGTCAGCTGTCCATGGAAGCCGGTGCCAATGTTAAAGCACGTGGTCTTGACAACAACCTTCTTTCACTTATTGCCGCTGATTCTGCTTTTGGCCTCTCTGAAGAGGAGCTTAAGGCAGCTATGGAGCCCAGTCGTTATATTGGCTGCGCTACCATGCAGACAGAGGAGTTCCTTAAGAATGTTGTGGCTCCTATACTTTCCGAAAATGCAGAGCTTCTGGGTATGAAGG
>JAZUFN010000219.1:0-6228 GCA_045640725.1 Lachnospiraceae bacterium | reverse complement strand
ACCATGAAGTACAGAAGAGCCGGTAAAAGCGGTCTCCTTTTGCCGCCGTTGTCCTTGGGCTTTTGGCATAATTTTGGTGAAAAAGCAGATTACGACAACATGGTGAAGATAGTTGAGACAGCTTTTGATAATGGTATCTGTCATTTTGATCTGGCCAATAACTACGGCCCTCAGCCCGGTGCAGCTGAGATTAATCTGGGCAAAATACTTAGGAATGAGCTGGCGGGCTATCGTGATGAGTTATGTATCGCCACAAAGGCGGGATACCAGATGTGGCCCGGCCCTTATGGTGACCTGGGAGGTAAAAAATACCTGGTAGCTTCTTTGGATCAGAGCCTCAAGCGTATGGGGCTGGACTATGTTGACATTTTTTATCATCATCATCCGGACCCGGATACTCCTCTTATTGAGACCTGTATGGCTTTGGACGGCATAGTGAGATCTGGAAAGGCACTGTATATCGGGCTCTCCAAATACAATAAAGAAGAGTGTGATGCAGCGGTTAAAATATTCAGAAAACTGGGTACGCCTTTTGTGGTCAACCAGATGCGCTACAATATTTTTGACAGGAAAATCGAGAGAAACGGTACTAAAGATTATTTGTATAAAAACGGTATAGGTACTGTGGCATTCTGCCCTTTGGCTCAGGGATTGCTTACAGGCAAGTATGTAGATGGCATTCCTGCGGATTCCAGAGTGATGACCGATGGGAGATACCTCCATGAGGGAGATGCTACCAATCCCCATAATATTGCCAAAATCAATATATTAAATGATATGGCCAAGGAAAGGGGACAAACGCTGGCTCAGATGGCTTTATCCTGGGTACTGAGAGATGAGGCAGTGACCTCTGCCCTTATCGGAGCTTCCCGTCCACAGCAGATAGTGGAGAATCTGGGAGCTTTGACAAACACTCATTTTACAGCTGAGGAAGAAAAGCAAATTGATGCTTTTTCGTTATAGATTATGGATGCACAGTTAATTCGGACAGAAAAAGGCCTAGGGCTTATAATGGATGATCAGATAATGGTGGGAGATTTCTCCCACCTTCTTCGTCGTACCTTAAAGCATACAATAGGCTCGGAGCTGGTAGTAAAAGCTGCCAGAATGAAAAATATGCCGGATCATCCGGTACTTTTGGATGCCACTGCAGGTATGGGAGAAGATTCATTTCTTTTGGCTGCTTTCGGATTTAATGTAAAGCTCTATGAGAGGAATCCTGTTATGGCAGACCTTTTGGAAGATGCCCTTAATAGAGCAAAGGCAGACCCTGGAACGGCGGAAATAGCAGGCAGGATGGAGCTTTTTCGTGAGGACAGTATAGTGGCTATGAGTCACCTTTCATACCATGCGGATGTAATTCTTTTGGATCCCATGTTTCCTGAGAGACAGAAAAGTGCCAAAGTAAAAAAGAAATTCCAGCTGATTCATACTCTGGAGGCCCCTTGTGAGGATGAAGAAGAGTTGCTTTCAGCTGCGATTATGGCTGCACCTGCAAAAATTATAATAAAGCGCCCCATAAAAGCCCCTTTTCTGGCTGATAGAAAGCCATCCTACGATGTGAGAGATAAGATTATACGCTATGATTGTATAGTACTGTAGCTAATTATCAGAATAAGTATTTCTAATGGCTATCAACTTTACTTTTTTATTTAACTAAGGTATTATCCCTAAGTAAACAATGGTTGAGTTTTCACTTAACCATTATTGTTCTGTTTGCTGATAGTAGAGCTCATCGGAAAGGATTTCGTATGAATATTGCGGTAGCACAGTCAGGCGGACCCACCGCCGCCATCAATGCTTCTCTGGTAGGAGTATATGAAGAGGCCTGTAAAAGTAAGGAAATCGATGCCATTTTTGGATCTATAAATGGTATTGAAGGCATTATTAACGACAAGCTTATTAATCTCAAAAGTTATATTGTAAATACCTCTGATATGGAGTTGTTGAAACAGACCCCGTCTACTGTTCTGGGGAGCTGTAGATTTAAGCTCCCGGAAGAAGAGAAGGATGCAAAAATATATGAGCAGATTATCAACTGCTTTAATAAACATGACATAAGAGCTTTTTTCTATATTGGCGGTAATGACTCCATGGATACTGTCATGAAGCTGTCTGCTTATGTAGAGCGACATGGCATCGATCTTAAGGTCGTTGGTATTCCCAAGACTATTGATAATGATTTGTGTGTGACAGATCATACTCCCGGCTTTGGATCTGCTGCAAAGTACGTGGCTTGCACTGTACAGGAAATCATCTGCGATTCCAGCGTGTACAGTATCCCTTCTGTCACCATAGTGGAGATTATGGGGAGAAATGCAGGCTGGCTTACAGCTTCCACCTGTGTTTTACGTGCTAATGGTGAAATAGCTCCACATCTTATTTATTTGCCTGAAGGTAATTTTTCCCGTGAAAAATTTCTGATGGATGTAAAAAGGGAAATGGCCAAGCATAAGGCGGTTATTGTAGCTGTTTCAGAAGGCATTATTTTAGAGGATGATAATTTCCGCGGAACAGAGGTGGATAATTTTGGCCATATTCAGCTTTCGGGTATAGGTAAACAGCTGGAAGGACTGGTAAGAGACAAGATAGGCTGCAAGGTACGTTCTATAGAGCTTAATGTCATGCAGAGGTGCAGCTCTCATATCTGCTCCAAAACAGATATCGATGAAGCGACTCTTATAGGTGGCAGAGGAGTGGCGGCAGCGCTTCGGGGAGAAAGTGGCGTAATGATGGCATTTAGTCGTGTATCTGATGCTCCTTATGTAGTTGATGTTATCTCTGTTCCTGCCAGTGAAGTAGCCAATAAGGAGAAAGATTTCCCTGAAAAGTGGATTACCGATGACGGATGCAATGTGTCCAATGAAGCATATAAATACTTCCTGCCTTTGATTCAGGGGGAAAATGTTATCAGAATGCAAAACGGAATGCCAAAGATATTCAAAATAAGAGAAGAAGTGTTGAGCTGAAGAAGCAGTGGAGAATAAAGAATGGACTTGTCTAATATTACAGTAAATGCTCAAAGCAGTATCAGAATCACAGGGTCAAAAGTTATATACTTTGATCCTTTTGAAGTTGGGAATGAAAGGCATGACGCTGATATCATTTTTGTCACCCATGAGCATTATGACCATTTTGATGCTGCATCCATAAGAAATGTGAAAAATGATAAGACTGTTATTGTGGCGCCGGCATCCATGGAAAAAGTGCTCAAAAAGGAGTTTTCCGATATTAATACAGAGCTTTGGGAGCCGGGAACTATCCATGAATTCATGGGACTTTGGATAGAGACTGTTCCTGCTTATAATATTTTGATGCCTTTTCATACCAGAGGTAGCAGATGGCAGGGGTATCTGGTCAAAATGGATGGTGTGACCTACTATATAGCCGGAGATACTGACGTGAATGAGGATAACAGAGGCGTGCGTTGCGATGTAGCTCTGTTGCCTATCGGCGGCAAGTATACCATGGATAAAAAACAGGCGGCAGAATTTGCATTCAGCATAAAGCCTAAGGCGGTTATCCCTACTCATTATGGAAAAGTTGTGGGAAAACCGGAAGACGGTACAGACTTTGTTAAGCTTATCAAAGAATACGGAGCGGCTATTCAAGTGGAATTGAAGCTGTAAGTGGATATTTGACAATAGAAAAAGTCATATATACAAAACGCCAGCTTCGTAAGAAGCTGGCGCTTTGTTTGTAAGGGAAAATGAAAAAAATACTTGTAAGCGAAATTAAAAAAACGTTTTTTTGGAATTTGTAGCATTTCAAATTCTTTAAAAATAGTATATAATTTTTACGAAATTTTGCAAGTGTAATTTTGTGTTTTTTTTGTGTTTTTTCAGATTAAAAATGGTTAAATCGCTATTTTTACCCTTTTTTAATCGCATAAAATGTGTTATATTTTTAACAACGTAAAAAAGATTATTCAAATCACAAGATTGTATACAAAGGAGATGGAAAAATGGAAAAGAAAAAGCTTTATAAGTCAAGAAGCAACAAAAAAATATGTGGCGTTTGCGGTGGCCTGGCAGAGTATCTGGAATGTGATCCCACTGTTGTAAGATTGATTGCAGCGCTGTTGATTATCTGCGCAGGCTCAGGTCTTTTAGCTTATATTATAGCTGCTATTATTATGGAGTTTCCACCGGAAGGCACATACACATCATACTAATTCACAGCTCCGGATGGGTCTATAGTCTTATGGGTGCGCAGGTACTTAAGGGTGGCTTTTTCACCCTTATCTGCCACCATTTTTAATAGGAATATTATCTTATCTGCAGTATCCGGGTGGATAACCCAGTTGGCTCGTTCCCTCTCATTATATTCCAAGGGTGAGCGGTCGGTGTATTTTTTACCCAGATATACTTTAGAGGCTGCGATTCTGTCACAAAGCATTTCTTTTATAAAGCGATCCGGCATAGCTACCGGACCGTATTTTTTTGTTTCGGGATCCATATCTATCCAGTATTCATAGTGGTGACGATTACGGCCCTTGTGGTGCATCCAAGCCAGACTCATGCCATTAGCCTTTCGTTCGTCTCGAATAGGAGAGTGGTCGCCTGAGTAGTACTTAGCGCCTGGGAGAAATTCTGTGGGGCTGTATTTGGAGAGGTCGTGGCGCAGACCCTGCCAGCCTATGCCGGCGCGAAAACAAAGGGCTACCACTTTGTGCCTGTGTTTGGTTATTGTATAAAAATGTCCAAAAGGATTCATACTGTTTACTTCCCTTTTTTATTTATTGTCAGTCATTTTAGCATTAATAATCCTATATTTCCAGTGAAAAAGGGGAAGAGTTTATATTTCTTTAATAGAAGATATTTGTTAAAAGAGTTACAATAGTGGAAAATACAGTATTTTAGCCTATTTGGGGGGCTTATGCAGGATAAAATTAAGAAAAGGAAAATAGCCATTTCGCTAATATGGGTCATGCTTCTCATGACTGCTGCTTGTGGAAAAAAGAAGGTGGATCCGGTCTTACCGGAACCGCCTGTTTGCAGTGTGCATTTATGTTTTAATTATGTTAATATGGATGGACTTTGTTATAATCATTACTATAATTACCAGATGACAGGTGACCCGAGGATAAGCCCTACTCCATCTAACACCTGTACCCCGCTTCCCACCAATACGCCTACACCTACTGTTAGTCCCAGTGCGACAGCGACACCTACCCTTACGCCTACAAACACACCTTCTATAACTCCTACTGTTAGTCCTACGCCGACCATAACTCCCGTAGCTACCAGAACTCCGGTGCCTACAGCTACGCCGACTGCAACACCTACGGTATCGCCTACAGTGACGCCTACGGCTACTCCGTCTGCTTCGCCTACGCCGTATCCTGCTACAACAGCATTGGACTTCACTTTTGAGAGGCCTACATATGGGGTGGGATTTGGCGGCTTGGAATCTCAGGGCTGGATGGTAAAAAGCTATGATAACAAGCTGAATACTATTATGACAATTCCTGCCATTAATAACGGTGAGCCTGTAAAGGGAATATGCAGATATGCTTTTATGGATAACAGTTTAGTAAAGGAGATAGCTTTCCCCGAAAGCATACAGTATATAGGATGGCAGGCCTTGAATAACATGAGTGCCTTGGAAAAGCTATATATTCCGGCATCAGTGCGTTATATTGAAGGTACAGTTTCAGACAGCAAGGTGAATGAGTATGGCATCCTGACCGGCTGCACATCTCTCAAAGAAATAGTGGTAGATCCTAAAAATGAAGTGTATTGCAGTTATCAGAACTGTATTATTAACATGGAATACGGCAGAGTCATTGCAGCTACGGAAATCAGTACCTTACCTGCCAGTGGTCTGGTAGAGACCCAGTCTCATGAGCATCCTGTAGTTACAATTTTGGAAATAGGAGATGAAGCCTATGCAGGTAGTAGCATTACAGGAACTTTTACTCTGCCGGATCAGGTAACAAAGATTGGCTTTGGTGCATTTGCTAATTGCACAGAGCTTCGTACCGTATATTTGTCCAAAGATATACAGGAAATAAAAAAAGGCGCCTTTATGGGCTGCGAAAGACTTAGAGAAATATATGTTCCTGAGGGGGCTGTAGCAAACAGCCTCAAAGAAAATCCGGATTACTACGGATTGAATCTGACTTTTGTGAAGATTAAGGTGATACCTAAGAACTAATGTGACAGGGGGACGTGACTGGTTGACACAAATGTGACAGGGGGACGTATCTAATTGACACACTTTTTT
>JAZUFN010000218.1:0-12960 GCA_045640725.1 Lachnospiraceae bacterium | reverse complement strand
AAAAGTGTGTCAATCAGATACGTCCCCCTGTCACATTTATGCATGCACATCGAAAGTATAACGACTGTAATTTTTGGGAGAATGAGCCTCTAGAAATTGGTAGAGAAGAGGCTTATCATTGGTATCAGGCTCTCTTACTTTGAAGTCTGATTCGAAATGGAAGCCCAGAGCATCAAGGCGTTTAGCCAGGGAGACTATTTCAGCTTGGAATATGTCCAAGGCAGAAGAATCAGCTACTTCAAAAAAAGCAGAGATATTGTTGTTTAATAGGCTTATCTTAATATCAGTGGCTCCAAGGTACTCTAAATCTAAGTGAAGAACTGCTGTTAGTGGTTCATTAGGGTTGTACTTTTTTTTCTTTTCAAATACATATAATTCTCCTTTAGCATTCTCTTCCTGGAGTTTTACGGGAATTTGAATAAAGGGAAAAATATTATTTATGTCCTGCATCAGCTGGAGCTTATCTGCTACGGTAGCAGTGGCCGGAGTGCCTTCCAGAGCTTTTTCAAAAGCCTCTTCTGCATGTTTGTGAGAGATGCTGTCCGGGGCAATGAGATCTTGAGATGGTTTTTTAGGAGCTGTAGAAGAAGCTTCTGTTTTATTCAGAAATTCATAAAAGCCTTTTACTGCTTCTTCATTAAAATTCTTTGGATCAATGGCAGGAAAATCAATGTCGGTACGAATGGCCGTAGTTGAGGCTTGTGAAGCCGCAGCTTTTTCCGGCATAGCCGGTGCGGAAGGAGCAGACTCCGTTGCTTGTTGGGGGGGCTGCGAGGATTCTGTCACAGGGATATTTGAGGTTACAGTATCCTTAGTGACCGGAGCATCCGTGGTAATCGGAGTATCTATAGTGTCCGGAGCATCCGTGGTAATCGTAGTATCCATAATGTCCGGAGTAACTGTAGCAATTCTGTTTTCCATGGAGACTTCAGTATTTGTTGCAGGTAGGCTGTGCGTAGCATTGGAAAGAGAAGCTGGCACAGCCGAAGATGACAATACAGGAGCCTCCCATACAGCGCTTCCGCCGGCAATATCTTTAAAGGCTGTAAGATTTTCCCGGGTCATTGGAACCTTGTTGGCAGATAAAAGAACCAGCTCTTTAATGGGGATATCCGGGTTTTTTAGAGATAAAGTAATAAATTTTCGGATATTATCACTGTTTACAGCCTGTCCGGCATTTAACAGCTCAGAAGTTACAGTAAGTGATCTGGTGTTTACAGGGATATTAGCAGTGGTCAGTGCCTTTTTAACCAGAGGATTATCAGGGGATATTTGCCCTTCTTTTTCATTTGTATTTTTATCTTCAGGTAAAAGGTTCAGTAGGATTTGGCCCTTTTGCGACATTGAGACTTGGAATGTGGCAGTGTCACCTATGGACAGGGGGATTAGGGCCTCAGTGTGACCGGAGATAACTGAGTCATCAGGCAGGGTCAGAACCAGTTGATTTTGCATGATATCCTTGACCATGGCCTTTAATTCCAGCGGGGAATTGTCATCACCGTTTTCCAGGGCACTAAGTAGCTTTAGGGCCATATCTTTTAACACATCATTTTTGACATTATTAATACTTCCGGTAGCTTTTTCGCTACCGGAAGTATTTTTTGACATATTCATGTTTATTGCGATGTTCTCAAATATTGACATATTTACCCTTTATTAGCCTTGGATCAATGAGAGAACTCCCTGAGTAGACTGATTAGCCTGAGTAAGCATAGACTGACCTGCCTGCTGTAAGATGTTGTATTTGCTAAAGGTTACCATTTCCTCTGCCATATCTACATCACGAACAGTGGATTCAGCTGACTGGAGGTTCTCTGCGGTATTATCCAGGTTGCTGATGGTATGCTCCAAACGGTTTTGTACAGCACCGAGCAGAGCACGCTGCTTTGATACCAACTGAATGGCATCATCAATATGTGTGATAGAAGATGAGGCCTTGTCCTGAGTAGCCACATTTACATGACTCTTGGTAACACCCAGAGCACCGGCAGACATATCCTCAATGGAGAAAGCAATAGTCTGCCCCTCATTGGCACCTATTTGAAGTATCATACCGCCATCACCGGAAGGTGCACCATCATACTTGGCTTCTCCGTCGAAGGCATCATCATCACCTAAACCGGCACCACCGGTGAGCCTCCAAGGAAGACCTCCAATTGCAACATTTTTACTGGTAATAAATAATGTGTTTGGCTCATCCGGATCATTACTATCAAATTCAACATCTACATACAGGCCACCTTTTGCAAAGATTTTCTGCAAATCTGCCTCAGTGTATTCTACGCCGGAGGCTAAGTGAACTTCGTAATGGTTGGCGTCTGAAACATTTCCGGCATCATTGTAATTCAGAGGGTCTACCACAATACAGCTTTCTTCACCGGGTCTGGCATCAAATGCCACTGTGTGCAGACATACTTCATCATAGCCATAACGTTGTTTGGTGAGTTTAATCTGGTTAGCACCCACGTAAGCACCTTCTGCTGTAGTCAATGTAATAAAGCCTCCCGTGGAGGATTTTACGCCTGCTACCGTTGGCATACCGGTGGTGACAGTAGCGGTAAAACCGCCATACTTCAGAGAAACTTTAATTTCTGCAGGTGTAGCAAGGGCTGTGGAATCCTCTTGTTTAGCCGTTTTTATAAGATTATCTATATCCTGCTGGGTATAGGTATGTTCTTCCGTAAGATTTAATGTGAGGGTTTTTCCGTTTGCATCCCATATGCCGCTTTCTCCACCCAGAGTGGCGCCGGTAGATACAACTACTTTGACACCTGCTACAGAGGATGTAACGAAGGCACGGAGTCCCTCGTCATAATTACCGAATTTAGGGCCGGATGATGTCATTTTGCCCCCTGAAGAAAGAGAACCGTCCAAAAGATTCATTGTATTAAATTCAGTGTCAGCAGCTATTCTGTCCAGCTCTTCCTGAAGCTGCTCTATCTCATCCTGAATATTACCACGGTCGGAATCAGTTTCCGTACCATTTGCGGCCTGAACAGCCAGCTCACGCATTCTCTGAAGGATGGAATGCGATTCAGCCAGTGCACCTTCTGCGGTCTGAATAAGTGAAATGCCGTCTGCAGCATTGGATGAAGCCTGAGAAAGGCCCCTAATCTGACTTCTCATTTTTTCAGAAATAGCCAGACCGGCAGCGTCATCAGCAGCTCTGTTTATTCGGTAGCCGGAAGAAAGCTTCTCGGTGCTCTTGGCCAGGTTACTTGTGGAAATACCCAGCTGACGATTGGTGTTCATAGCTGTTAGATTATGCTGTACAATCATACCCATAGTAGATTACCCCTTTTTATAATTAGTCCTATTACTCATATCGGATTATTTTTTGTAATATTATATGTTTTTTATTATTTTTTTTACTAATTCGGTTGAAAGCAAAAGTTACTTATGTTAGAATTTATTTGTTGATTTTGCAGGTGTAGTTTATCGGTAAAACTTTGGCTTCCCAAGCCGACGAGACGGGTTCGACTCCCGCCACCTGCTTATGTAAGGGCAGGAGACTGCCCTATATTAATTTTGGAGAAGTAGGTGGAGAAAAATGACAGTACTTGATCTAATCTGCGGTGTTGCAGATTATGTTTTTGCATCATTTAGCATAGCATTATTACTGTACTCATTTGTGCGCTTTAACAGGCGCGAAAAAGCAGACTACTTCTTTTCACTTTTGTGTTTAATGGATATTGGTATGCTATTGGCCAATGGCACCAGATATATGGTAGAAGGATTTAACAGAAGTTACTATCCTGAGCTTATGAAAGTAGCGATTCTGTTTTCTTCAGTATGTCTGGGATTTACCACACCGGTTTTTACCAATTATATGGCTTGTTATCTAAAAATGGAGGAGAACAAGCGGGGCGTTATTAGGTTCATGACATGGGCTGTAGCAGGCAGCTTTGAAATTCTGGCTATTCTTAATATATTCTTTGGCTTTATGTGCTATTCGGATCCCGAAACAAATACTTTCCATAGAGGACCTTACTGGGGAGTGTTTATTGCACTGGTTCTTTTGGTTTTACCTTTTGATATCTTTCTTTTTATTCGCTATGGTAAAAAGCTTCATAGGGGTGGAAAGTTTGCTACGGCAGCCTACATAGGACTTACGGTGGCAGGATCTGTTCTTTATATCTTTATTGACAAACTTCCTCTTTATTATTGGTTTTTTAATATTGCTATTTTCATTACCTTTTTTAACATTAAATCAGAGCAGGACTTGCTTCTGGAACGTCAAAAAAAGGAATTGGTCGAATCAAAAACATCTATTATGTTATCTCAGATTCAGCCCCATTTCCTGCATAATTCATTAACGGCAATAGCAGCTCTCTGCGACAAGGATTCTGCAGAGGCAAAGCGTGCTACACTTAATTTTTCCAGATATCTGCGTAAAAATCTGGACTCTGTTCACAAGAAAATGTCAGTACCTTTTTCGGAAGAGTTGGAGCATGTTCAGACCTATCTGGAATTGGAAATGATGAGATTTGCGGACAGACTTGAAGTATCTTATGACATTCAGTCCAGAGATTTTATGATTCCGCCGCTTACAATTCAGCCTATTGCGGAAAATGCGGTTAAACACGGTATTTGCAATAAGGAATCAGGAGAGGGTGCTCTTTTTATCAGTTCATATGAAAAACCTGATTATTATGAGGTAATAATTAAAGACGACGGAATAGGATTCAACGTAGATGAAAAGCCTTCAGATGGTAAGGAGCATGTAGGTATTGAAAATGTGCGGACCAGGCTTAAGACTATGTGTGATGCCACAATGGAGATTGAGTCTGCCCCCGTGTTAGGTACCGTTGTTACCATTAAAATTCCCAAGACAGGCAGGATGTATGAGAATTAGTTTACAGATAAAAAAAGCATTGTTTCGAAAAAGGAGTTTCTTGCTTTTATTATGGCCTATTTCATTTATTATATTGAAAAGTGCCAGGGCATCGGTGACATTTACTGAGAACTTTTTTCTGAAATGGCTCTTTAGACCGATGTCGTATCTATTGGGCTCCGTTTTTGGTATTTTTCCATTTTCAGTAGCAGAGATGAGTATTATTTTGGCACCTTTTTTGCTACTTGCATTGATTGTAGGCTTTATTGTGAAGCTGGTAAAAACAAAAGGTGCTAAACTTTTTTGGCTTATTACTTTTGTACTTAATACTGTCATAATTGCCGGGGTGGTTTATTCTTTTTATGTTTTTGGATGCGGAGCCAATTACAGCAGAGTGTCTGTAGCTGCTCAAATGGATTTGGAGGTCAGGGATTCGTCCAAGGAAGAATTAAAGGAACTGCTGACCAGATTAATTGAAATGACTAATGAACTCCGAGAAGGGGAAGTGTATAATCTGGCAGAGGATGAGAATGGAGTGTATAAGCTTTCTGTCACCAAAAGGCAAATGTCAAAAAAGGTTAAATACAGCTACATTGCGTTAAAAAATGCGAATACAGGGCTGTACTTTGCAGGACCTGATGTGGGCCCTAAAGGGGTATTTTTTTCAAGACAAATGTCTAAAACGGAGATGACAGGTCTGTATACCTGTTGGACCATGGAAGCCAATGTAAATATAGACGTACCTGATTATTCCATATATAGCACCATGGCTCATGAGCTTTCTCATTTAAACGGTTTTATCAGGGAAAATGAAGCAAATTTTCTTAGCTTTCTTACCGGACTTAATTCTGATGACCCGGAGATACGCTATTCCTGCTTTATGGAAGCACTGATATATACAATGAATGCCTATTATGCAGCGGATTCCAAGAATTATTTTGATGTGGTAGCACCTATGTGTAATGGGGTGCGACGAGATTTGAATGCTAATAACGAATATTGGAAGCAGTTTGAGGATACTGTTATTTCAAATGCGGTGGAAAATGCCAATAATTCATATCTCCAGGGTAATGAGGTGGAATCAGGTACCAAAAGCTATGGAGAGGTAGTGGATTTGCTGTTGGCCTACTATAGAAAAGTAAAATTTTGACGTTGAAATTCTGGTGACAATGCGATAAAATTGTTAAATATATGTTATTTAAGAGGTGTTTTTATGGCAGAAGATGTAAATATTGAAATTAAAGAGCCGGTATCAAAAAACTTTATTGAACTGGCTGTAGAGAAGGATCTGGCTGAGGGCAAGGTATCGAGTATTGTTACCCGTTTTCCTCCTGAGCCCAATGGATACCTTCATATAGGGCATTGCAAGGCATTAGTTATTGATTTTGGTACTGCAGAAAAATTCGGCGGTATTACCAATCTTCGTATGGATGATACCAATCCTGCAAAGGAAGATACAGAATTTGTAGAAGCTATTCAGGAAGATATTCATTGGCTGGGCTTTGACTGGGGCGATAGATTTTATTATGGCTCCGATTATTTTGAAAAGGACTATGAATACGCTGTTGAGCTTATTAAAAAGGGATTGGCTTATGTATGTGAGCTTACTCCGGAAGAGTTCTCCAAGTATAGAGGTGATACTACTCACCCTGCCATCAGCCCTTACAGAGACAGACCTATTGAGGAATCCCTTGATCTCTTTAAGCGCATGAGAGAGGGCGAATTCGAAGAGGGGAAGTATACTCTTCGCGCAAAGATTGATTTGGAGTCCGGCAATTTTAACATGCGTGACCCGGTTATTTATCGTATCAGATTTATTGAGCACCATCGTCAGGGTAAAAAGTGGTGTATTTTCCCTATGTATGACTTTGCGCATCCTATCCAGGATGCTCTTGAAGGCATTACGCATTCCCTCTGCTCACTGGAGTATGAGGAACACAGGCCTCTTTATAACTGGGTAGTAGAAAATGTTTCCGTTCCATGTCATCCAAGACAGATAGAGTTTGCCCGACTGGGTATCAACTATACAGTTATGTCCAAGCGTAAGCTGAGACGCCTGGTTACAGAGAATTATGTTGCAGGATGGGATGACCCCAGAATGCCAACACTTTGTGGCCTCCGTCGTCGTGGATACACCAGTGCTTCTATCAGAGATTTCTGTGAAAAAATTGGTGTTTCAAAGGTTACTTCTACAGTTGAGTATGCTTTCCTTGAGAGCTGCTTAAGAGACGATTTGAATATGAATGCGCCTCGTAAAATGGCGGTACTTCATCCTGTAAAGCTGATTATTACTAATTATCCTGAAGGACAGTCAGAGGAGCTTTCGGTAGAAAATAATCCTAACGCTCCCGAGACAGGAGACAGAAAAGTTACTTTTTCCAGAGAGCTTTATATCGAAGCTGAGGACTTTATGGAAGAGCCTGTGCCTAAGTACAAGAGACTTTTCCCTGATGGACCTGAATGCAGACTTAAGGGTGCTTATCTTATTACCTGTACCGGATGTAAGAAGAATGCAGCCGGTGAAATAGAAGAAATTTATGCCACATATGATCCTGAAAGCAGGGGCGGGGATCCTGCAGACGGACGTAAGGTTAAAGGAGCCACAATTCACTGGGTTGATGCAAATAATTGCGTGGATTTTGAGGCCAGACTTTATGACAATCTCTTCTCTGATCCTACACCGGATGCTGCTGAAGATTTTGTAACATGTCTGAATCCGGATTCTCTTGAAGTGCTTACAGGATGTAAGGGTGAGAAGTCCTTGGCGTCCGTACAGGTATCAAAGGCCGGTGAAAATGAGCCATCTTTCCAGTTTTTGAGAATGGGATATTTTGCATTGGATTATAAGGACTCAAAGGACGGCAAGCTTGTATTTAACCGTTCTGTTGCATTAAAAGACGGATTCAAAAAGTAATATAATTATATAAAGAGAAGGGTATAATCATGGGAAATCTTTTTGACGGACTTGAGAATCTTGGCATAGGTGGACTATCGAAGCTTAAAGTATTTGACGATATAGATAAGGAAGAGAAAAACAGTAAGGCTACTGTGAAAAAAGAAGTTGCAGAGCCAAAGGAAGAGGACTTTTTAATTGATAAAAAGTATATTTGTCCTGTCTGCGATTTTCAGTTCACTTCCAGAACAGTTCTGACCACAAAGCTTAAAGCAATAGGCAGTGATGAGGACTTACGTCCGCATTATAATTACTGTGATGTACTTAAGTATGATGCGCTCACCTGTTCAAAATGCGGATATTCAGCCCTGCTCAGATATTTTACCAGTCCACTTTCACAGACTCAGAGAAAGCTTCTTAATGACAATATCAGAATGAGCTTTACCGGTATTAATCAGAGTACGACTACCATCGATTATGATGAAGCTATCACCAAGCATCGTTTGGCGTTGGCCTGTGCCATTGTTAAGCATGCAAAGCCTTCTGAACGTGCGTTCATATGTCTGAAGACTGCATGGCTTCTGAGAGGCAAAAGAGAAAGCATGGGGGATGCCCCTTTCTTAAATGGCCAGAAGAATAATATTTTGGCACAGGAAAAAGAATTCTTGGAGAATGCGTATGAGGGATTTAATGATGCTTTCACCAAGGAGCCTTTCCCTATGTGCGGTATGGATGAGATTACGTTAACGTATCTTTTGGCAGTATTGGCATATAAGCTGGAGCGTTACGATGATTCTCTTCGTACCCTGGGTAGAGTAATTCAGTCCAGGACTGCTCCGGAGCGAATTAAAGACAAGGCCAGAGATATTAAGGAAAAGATTATTGCTGCAGGTCATAAGGGTGAAGAATGAAAGAACAGCTTTATACAATTCCGGTAAATGAAGCGTTTGAGAATCGCTGTGAATGTCCGATTTGTGTTATGTATCACAAAATAGAAGAGGGAGCTTTGGATTTCACATTGGGGCCCAGTTATATGGAAGATGATGTGCGCATGGTGACTGACAAAGTGGGATTTTGTCCGGATCATGTGGAAAAGATGTATAAGCGTGGCAACAGGTTGGGTATGGCATTAATGCTTAAAACTCATGCAGACAAGCTGATCGCCGATGCTGAAAGCAAGACAAAGCATATAAAACTTCAAAAAAATCGTAAATCTGAAGATAGCTGTGAGCTGTCGGAATACTTACACAAGATAGAAGATTCCTGCTTTATATGTAAACGTGTGGACGAGGTTTTTGACAGATATGTAGAGACTGTTTTTTTCCTCTATGAGAAGGAATCTGATTTCAGAGAAAAGCTTCGTAAAGCCAATGGCATATGCAATAAGCATATGAGGCTGTTACTGAATCAAGCTGTTAATTATCTTAATAAAAATCTTGCTCAGGATTTTGCAAATGATGTGACAAAATTGTATTTAACTAATCTTACCAGGATTAGAGATGATTTATCCTGGTTTATTGATAAGTTTGATTACAGAAATGCGGATGCAGACTGGAAAAATTCTAAGGATGCCGTTCAGCGAATGATGTTACAGCTTGATGGAGTATATTACGATTCTGAAGATAAATAATAGGGGATTTATAGAATGATTGAAATGAATGAAACAGTCAGATTGGTTTTGACTGTTTATCTGACTATCATGAGCCTGGTGGGCTTTACCATCATGGGGATTGATAAGCGGAAGGCAGTGAAGCACGCCTTTCGTATCTCGGAAAAAACACTTTTTATCATACAGATTTTGGGCGGTGCCATTGGTGGTACTATTGGTATGTATACCTTTCGACACAAGACAAAACACTGGTATTTTGTAATTGGCTTTCCTGCCATTGCACTGGTATGGATAATAGTGCTTTATTTTCTGGGATTCTTCGCTTTATAGAGTTTTTGAATGTGTTTTGAAGAGAAGTCTATTCCGGTTTGGAGTAGACTTTTTCTGAATAATAATGGGTTTACTATATTCTTAGAGGATTTATTGGGGAATGAATAAGAAAGGATTAATAGTAGCATATCTGATTTTTGCGGTTTTACTGAGCGGCTGCGATTATGAAGCTATGGATGGATTTAAGCTTCATAAAGTGGGAGAGGAGGAAGAGTTCACTTTTTATTTTGCTCCCTCGATGATACCGACACCAACAGACATACCTCATGAGCACAGGTATGAACTGGTGGAAGTAATAGATTCCACCTGCCGGCAGGAAGGAAAATACATTTATGCCTGTTCTTGCGGAGGCGTAACGGTTTCGAGTACCATGCCTAAGCAACATGTAAAGGATGAGGGAGAGATAAAAGTAGCAGCAGAAGTAGGGATTGAAGGACTGAAAGAGTTTTTTTGTGTTAATTGCGGTGCATTAATAGGTAATGAGTCAATACCTGCTCATACGCCTACTCCAACCAACACCCCAACCAACACTCCTACTAACACCCCAACCAACACTCCAACCAACACTCCAACCAACACCCCTACCAACACGCCAACCAAAACACCTACACCTACTAAAACACCTACACCTACTAAAACGCCTACACCTACCAATAGCCCCACACCTACCTTAATAGTAAACCTTAAGGATAGCCAGTACACTTATGCTGACATGAGTAAAGATGCAAAAAAATTAAGCGATAAGTACGCCAACTGTTCCTTGATGTCTTTGGGGAAATCCTACGATGACAGAGACATTTGGTGCCTGACTGCGGGAAACAGTGAAAGTAATAACCTATTGTATGTTGTCAGTACGACTCATGCGAGAGAGTACGATAATATGCTGCTTAACATGTATATGGCCAATGAATTGCTAGAGCGGTATAATGATTTGCTTAAAGATTGTTTCTTCGTGTTTATACCATGCTTAAATCCGGATGGGGTAGAGATATCAATGTTTGGCCCGGATGCTATTAGGAATGAAACCATAAGAAATGGCCTATATGATATTCAGACCAGCGATATTAAGCTGGGGCGAGCCAGTGCAAGTGATAAAAACTATTGGAAGAGATGGAAAGCCAATGCGGTAGGTATAGATTTAAACAGAAATTACGGGGCGGCTACCACAAATGCTAATACAAAATCATCGCTTGTTAGCCCGTCCAGCTGGCAATACAGAGGCGAGAGCCCTGAGTGTGCCAAGGAAGTAAAACTTCAGATGGATCATTTTAGAGAGCTAAAGGCTAAATATAAGAATATAGCTACAATTTCTTACCATACAATGGGAAGAGTGGTATATTGGGGAGAGCCTACCAACAGTAATGATTTGGGACAAAATGACTTGACCTTATACCTGAGCAATGAGGCTAATATTAAATCCTTTGCCAAAATGATTATTTCCAAGACCGGGTATGGTAATTCCTATAATTCTTCATCGGTAGTCGAGCTGGGCTTTACCGGACAGATAAATATGATGGGAATACCTGCTGTCACTATTGAGAGCTTTTCAGGTGTGGCTGGTGTGGATAAATTTAATCAAAGTACAGAGTATAAAAAGAATAAAGATGTTTTTACAAGCTCCATTAAGTGGTTGCTGGAACATAATAAATAGTAGGCAACTTCCTTTATTTTATCTTGACCAGAATTATCTTTTATGCTATATTTAGTTAGCACTCGAATAAAGGGAGTGCTAATAAATGACAAAAATGACCCCGGAATTTCCAGAGGGAAAGGAGATTATATGAAGTTAGTTCCATTAGGAGACAAGGTTGTTCTTAAAGCTCTTGAAGCTGAAGAAAAGACAACAGGCGGTATTATTCTTGCACCAAAATCACAGGAGAAGCCACAGCAGGCTGAGGTTGTAGCTGTAGGCCCCGGTGGTGTAGTAGATGGCAAGGAAGTTAAGATGATGGTTTCCGTAGGAGACAAGGTAATCTATTCCAAGTATGCAGGCACAGAAGTAAAGCTGGACGGCGAAGAATTTGTTGTAGTAAGACAAAACGATATCGTAGCTATCGTAGTAGATTAATTTTGGAGGTAGCTTAAAATGGCTAAGGAATTAAAATTTGGTGCAGATGCACGTAAATCTCTTGAGGCAGGCGTAAATAAGCTTGCAGATACAGTAAAGGTTACATTGGGACCTAAGGGCAGAAACGTTATTCTTGATAAGTCCTATGGCGCACCGCTTATTACTAATGACGGTGTTACTATAGCTAAAGAAATCGATCTTCCGGATGCTTTTGAAAATATGGGTGCCCAGATTGTACGTGAAGTAGCTACCAAGACTAATGATGTGGCAGGTGATGGTACCACTACAGCTACAGTTCTTGCTCAGGCTATGATTAATGAGGGTATGAAAAACCTGGCTGCAGGTGCCAATCCTATTATTATGAGAAAAGGTATGCAGAAGGCCTGTGATACTGCGGTAGAGGCTATTAAGGCTATGTCTTCGGTTGTTACCGGTAAAGACCAGATTGCCAAGGTCGCTGCTATTTCCGCAGGTGATGAGACAGTAGGCCAGATGGTAGCTGATGCCATGGAAAAGGTAAGCAAGGATGGTGTTATCACTATCGAAGAGTCCAAGACCATGAAGACAGAGCTTGATGTGGTTGAGGGTATGCAGTTCGATCGTGGTTACATTTCATCTTATATGGTAACAGATACAGATAAGATGGAAGCTACACTGGATGCGCCATATATTCTTATAACCGACAAGAAAATTTCCAATATTCAGGAGATTCTTCCTCTGCTGGAGCAGATTGTTCAGAGTGGCGCTCGCCTTCTTATTATTGCTGAGGATGTAGAGGGTGAGGCTCTCACTACTCTTGTTATCAATAAGCTTCGTGGTACTTTCAATGTTGTTGCTGTTAAGGCTCCCGGTTATGGTGACAGAAGAAAGGAAATGCTCAAGGATATAGCTATTCTTACAGGCGGCCAGGTCATTTCTGATGAGCTGGGTCTGGACCTTAAGGAAACCACAATCGATATGCTAGGTCGTGCAAAGTCTGTTAAGGTCCAGAAGGAAACAACAGTTGTTGTTGACGGTTTAGGTGACAAGGCTGATGTTCAGGCTCGTATTGCTCAGATTAAGGCTCAGATTGAGAAGTCAACATCTGACTTTGATAAGGAAAAATTACAGGAAAGACTTGCTAAGCTTTCAGGCGGTGTTGCAGTAATCCGTGTCGGTGCTGCTACAGAGACCGAAATGAAGGAAGCTAAGCTTCGTATGGAAGATGCTCTTGCAGCTACACGTGC
>JAZUFN010000217.1:0-7398 GCA_045640725.1 Lachnospiraceae bacterium | reverse complement strand
ATAGTAGGCACTGTAGCCGATGCGGACACAACCTTGGAAAAGGCAGCCTGTGCCGGCCTGGTGGATGGGGCTCTTTCCTTGGAGGCCATGTTATCCTGTCAGAATTTTTTTGATATGTTGCTTCCGGTGATTGTGGGTGATGGAAATGAGAGTCTCATGACCAGCATTCGAGAAAAAGGCAGCGGGATAAAGCTGATGGGAGTAGACATAGACAATAAGCATTTCGGAGCCTGCTTTAGGATACATACTTATGTGAAAAAGGCAGAAGATGAGGAGGTAAGTGAAGAAAAGGGAAAAGAAGTTCCTGTAGAAGAGGAAGAGATGTTCCCTACAGATATGACTGTAGAAAGGGAAAGCAGAAGGAACTATGTGTATCCATATCTTTCCGAAGCCAAGGCCCCTATGCGAGTATCGGTATCTGAACTCAAGCATCATGCTATTGATATGTTGGAGGAAGGGGGCATGCTTTTGGATTACGAGAATCCGGGTGGCTCGGTACATGACAAAAATCGTGACCGCAGAGAGGCGGAGGATTCAGCAAAAAAAGGCGCCCTTAGAGGTACTCTTTACCATGAAGTGCTGGAAAAAATCCGGTATACAGGAGATTTCAGCAGTGAATCCGAAGCAAGGATATCTGTAGAAAAAGAAGTGGAGCGCCTTAAATCCGAGGGTTTTTTACCGGCCGATATAATGGATACTGTAAAAATTACCACGCTTACTACTTTTGCCATGAGCACTATAGGGCAGGAGATGATAAAGGCTTTTAAAGAAGGTAAACTTCATCGTGAGCAGGCATTTGTATATGGTCTTTCACCAGAAGATTACAGTCGCCTGTCCGGGTATGCAGATAAGACAGACAGGGTAATGATCCAGGGTATTATTGATGCTTATTATGAGACAGATGAGGGGCTGGTAATAGTGGATTATAAGACTGATCATATACATCGGGATGCAACAGAGGAGCTTACCAAAAAATACAGGGTGCAGCTGGAGCTTTATGGACAAGCTTTGGCTGATATTACCGGGAAAAAGGTAGTCAGAAAGGTACTTTATTCTATTTCAAAAGACAGAGTAATAGAGCTGTGAGTTTCTAAAAAAGTTGTTTACGTTTCCTTCAGGTTTATTTAATTAATATCATAAATGGGTAATGGTTTGTGCAAACTGCACAAAAACATTACCCATTTTTGTGTAGTTTGACTATATGCTAAACAAAAAACAGCTGTTATAATGGAAACTGCGAAACGCAAACAAGTTTCTGCGTTTCCGTAGGGGAGTAAGGATTAATTTATAGTTTCTCAGGTGACATTGGGGAATGTTGCCTGAGTTTCACGAGAATAATGGTATAGGCCATTGATTATATAGGGAGACGAAATATGAACAGTTTGAAAGAACAGGTTTTAAATGCAGCTATTGATGAATTCAGTAAGCATGGTCTCAAATTCACTATGGACGATGTATCAAAGAATTTAGGCATTAGTAAAAAAACTTTGTACAATGTATTTAACAGTAAAGAAGAGATGTTGATGGCTGTAGTAGATTACTGTTTTTCAGACATAAAGCGAAGCGAGCAGGCTATATTGCTGGATCCGGAGATGGATGTGGTAGACAAAATCAGGAGCATTATTATTGTTTTGCCTGAGCGATACAGAAATATAGGTCTTTCCAATCTCTACCAGTTAAAAGAAAAGCTACCTACCATATATCAGCGTTTGGAAACTTATTTGCAGACAGACTGGGATGCCACTATTACTCTGATTAATTCCGGTATAGCCCAGGGGAAGATAAAGAATGTTTCCATTCCCGTACTGAAAACCATGATAGAAAGCACCATTGCTGACTTTTTTGCCAGCAATGTGCTTGTAGATAACAACATTCCATACGAGCAGGCACTTGAAGAAATGATAGACATCATTATGGATGGCATTATTATCAGACAGTAGATAAATAAAGGAGAGTAATGGTATGACAGACAGATCGGCTATTATTTTTGGCAACAAGATGCCTGAGAGCGTTCAGAAAAAGGCACTGAAATCAAAAAAGAAATTTCAGAAAAAATTTGGTGACGATTCCAATGTGGATTACAAGATTACCATCGAGAAGAATCCCTATGTAGGAGATGCACTGGGTATAAAAACAGTACAGATAACCGACCATAAAGGCGGTGAGGATTTCGATACAGAGAAGGGTATCATCGTAGGCAATATCAGAATGGGATTCGGTCATTACCGCATTTCCATGGCTATAGCTTCTGCGGCTCAGTCTATGGGATATACTCCATACTGGATGGATCTTAATTCCTATCCTCAGACCACTTGTACCAAGGTAATCGGTGCTCAGAACGACCTTTATTCACTGGGGTCCAGACTGTCTCAGAAGTCCAGGCTTATTAACGCTTTGGTATGGGAGCCTACCAATTATGAGGGCTCCAGACAGCTTTCTTATAATGCGGCCGACCAGAAAAATGCTGAGCTTATGGCTCCGGTATACAAGAATGTGCCTAAGGATATACCTGTAGTAGCTACTCATGTATGGCCTGCCCAGGCAGCATTACATGCAGGCATGAAGAATGTGGTAAATGCTATACCTGACAACTGGCCTATGGCTCTTCACTATGCGGAAGGTGCCCTGCACACCATCCAGACACACTATGCATATCAGGGCTATCGTATAGGAAACGGCTTTTTGAAGAAAAAGGTAGTAAATCCGATGCCTGCTTCAGACCTTATGTATACAGGTCATTACATTGATCATGAGCTGGTAGCCAATATTGAGACTGACTGCGACAAGCGTATTGAAAGAGCAGAAAAGGGACAGCCTATGCGATTCCTGCTTACTATCGGTGGTGCAGGAGCCCAGAAGGAGATTTTTGCAGCTATCATAAAGCACTTACTTCCTGCTATTAAGGCAGGCAAAGCTACACTTTATGTAAATGTAGGTGATTATAAAAATGTTTGGAATTCTCTGCTTGAGGAAATCCCCGGCATGAAGGAAATTGCTTTTGCGCATTTTGACAGAGAAGACATGAAGGATCAGAGCCTGCAGGACAGAATACCTGCCATGCTGCAGGGCGAGCTGGACGGCGTGTCACTTTCAAATGGCATTCATGGCTTTTGGCATCAGAATATTTTTGAAGCTGTATATTGCACCAATATTCTTATGCGAATCTGTGATGTGCTGGTCACAAAGCCCTCGGAGCTGGCTTTTTATCCGGTTCCCAAGCTTTTCATAAAGCGTGTGGGTGGCCACGAGCAGTGGGGAGCAGTTCACTCTGCAGAGATTGGTGACGGTACGCTGGAGTGCAGGGATATAGCTCATACCATTCAGATGATTGACCTTTTCATGAATGACAAGACATACATAAAGAATATGAGCGAGAATATTAAGAAAAATAAGCTGGCCGGTATCTACGACGGTGCCTATAAGGTAGTGGAAGAGGCTATGAAGCTTAAAAATAAGCAGTGAGATTATTTTTAAAAGAGGAGTTTACATTTATGAGTAAGACAAAACAGGACAAGAAGAATCTGATTTACTTCCCTATGGGAACAATCGGGCGTGACATGGTATACTGCCTTATCAGCAGCTTTCTGCTGAACTATATCATGTTCACCAGAAATCTGGACAAAGCACAGCTGGCAGCAGTTACAGGTATTATGGTATTTGCCAGACTTTTTGACGCATTTAACGACCCTATTATGGGTAATATTATAGAGGGCACCCGTTCCAGATGGGGCAAATTCAAGCCATGGCTTCTTATTGGCTGTGCCAGCACTGCCTTCGTAGTATTCTTTACATATAATTCCAAGCTTCAGGGATGGCCATTTATCATTTTCTTTGGCGTTATGTATATCCTTTACTCCATTACATTTACTATGAGTGATATTTCCTATTGGGGTATGGTACCTGCGCTTTCTTCAGACGCAGACACCAGAAATCAGCTTACCAGCCGTGCTACACTCTTTGCAGGTATCGGCGGTACAGCTATTTCCGTACTTGTTCCTATGCTTACAGCAGGTGATAAGGCTATCGGCGGTAACGCTGTTACAGCTTATTCCATCATCGCTCTTGTAGTAGGTGTTGCTACTCCTGTTTTCGCACTTTTTACCCTTTTTGGCGTTAAGGAGAGAAGAGACAGTGTCGACGCTCCCAAGACTAAAATAAGCTTCAAAAAGATTTTTGGAACAATCAGTGGCAACGATCAGCTGCTTTGGATTGCTGTTATATTCCTGATTCAGCAGCTGGGTTCCAATATTGTTCTCAATGGTATCGGCTCTACATATATTTACTTCAAGTTCGGCTACGATGGTGGCAAATATTCACTTTTCACCACTATTGGTATGATGGCTACAGCTATACTCATGGTATTTTATCCGGTTATTTCCAGAAAGGTTAACAGAAAGCCTCTTATGGGCTTTATGATGATCATATCCACTATCGGATATATCATGATGTTTGTATCCGGTGTGGCACCTATGGATAATACTATCGGCTATTATGTACTGGTAGTAGGCTATATGCTGGGTAACTTTGGCTGCTACAGCTACTATCTCATTATGATGATTTCTATTATGAACACAGTAGAATACAATGAACTTCATCATGGTAGCAGAGATGAGGGTATCATCACTTCCCTCAGACCTTTCATCACCAAGCTTGCTTCCGCTTTGGTAGTTATTATTACATCAGCGGTATATATGGCACTTAATGTAACTGATTATACAAACGTTATCTCTGAGCAGGAGAGACTGGCTAATGCAGGTCAGATTACTGAAGAAGTAAAGACTGCGGCTATTTCTGAGAAGCTGGCTACAGTTACCAGCGGCGAGACTATCGGCCTTCTGATTTTCATATCTGTAGTACCTCTGGCGCTTATGTTTATTTCTTATGTTCTCTACAAGAAAAAGTACAAGCTGGATGAGGATGTATATGAGGATATCTGCAAGCAGCTTGAAGTAAAGAAGAACCAGGCTCAGTAATTTGAAAGGGCCTGTAAAGACTTCAACTTCATTTCATAAAGAAGAGAGGAAAGGACGCTAAGTCAATGATTGAAATTATCAATGAAAATCTGTTCCATCTCTATACAGAAAAGAGCTCATACGTTTTCACCATAGGTGAGAACGGTGAGCTTTTTCACCTGTTTTACGGTGGACGAATCAATATAGACGAAAACAGCAGGGCGGCCCTTATGCAGAAGTGGTCCAATAGTAATGGCTGTAGCGTGGTATGGGATGAAAAGGGCAATAAGATTTGCCCTGACGATGAGAAGTATGAGCTTTCTTCCTTCGGTACAGGCGACCATAGGGAAACAGGCCTTTATCTGGTTTTCTCAGATGGTGCCACTACCGTAGATCTTAGATATGAAAGCTATGAGATTTGTAAACTGGCAGATGTGGTGCGTGAATATGACCAGGTATCACTTCCTCATTCATATGCAGAAGCAGAGCAGCAGGCTCTGCGAGTAGTCCTTAAGGATAGTGTGAAAAATATAAGGGCAGAGCTTATTTATTGCATCTACGAAGATAGCGACTGCATTACCAGAGGTGTGAGACTTATTAATGGAGAGGCACAGCCTGTACTTATCAGAAATCTGGCTTCCCTTCAGCTAGACCTGGACGCTGATTGTGTGAAGGTGTCTTCTTTCCATGGTGACTGGACCAGAGAAATGGATAAATGCGATACAGTCATTACCGGTGGCAAAATCGTGAATGAAAGCCGTACAGGCAATTCTTCCAATCATGCCAATCCCTTTGTGATGTATGCAGAGCCCGGCTGTACAGAGACAGCAGGCCTTTGCTACGCTACAAATCTTATCTATTCAGGTAATCATAGGGAGTCGGCAGAGCTGGGAGGACACGCCAAGGCCCGCATCATGACCGGTATCAATTTTGACATATTGGAATGGTCTTTGGCAGCGGGCGAAGTATTTACCGCTCCTGAGGCAGTCATGACTTTTTCTGATACCGGATACAGAGGCATTTCTCTGCATATGCATCATTTTGTGCGTGAGCACGTTGTACGAGGCACATGGAAAAAGAAGGACAGACCCATACTTCTTAACTCTTGGGAAGCAGCATACTTTAAGATTACAGAAGGTGGCCTGATAAAGCTGGCAAAAGAGGCCAAAGAAGCAGGCATCGAGCTTTTTGTGATGGATGATGGCTGGTTTGGCAAACGTGACAATGATAATTGTTCACTGGGTGACTGGTGCGATAATGAGAAGAAGCTTCCGGACGGTATAGCCGGCCTTTCACAAAAAATCAAGAGTCTGGGCTTACAGTTTGGAATCTGGGTTGAGCCGGAAATGATAAATGAAGATTCGGATTTATATCGCGCCCATCCTGACTGGGTAGTGGCAGAGCCGGGACGAAGCCAGGCTCTGGGTCGCAATCAGATGATTCTGGACCTGTCAAAACAGTGCGTTCAAGATTATATTATCGAATCCATGACAGATGTATTTACCAGGGGTAATGTAGACTACGTTAAATGGGATATGAACAGAAATTTTTCCGACGTCTACTCCCAGGGGGGCGATGCCACTGCTACAGCTCATCTGGCGCATACCTATATTCTGGGACTTTATCGTGTCATGAAGACACTGACTGAGCGTTTTCCACATATTCTTTTTGAGGGCTGCGCTTCCGGTGGTAATCGTTTTGACCTTGGTATCCTTTCATATTTTCCGCAGATATGGGCCAGCGATGATACAGATGCGGCTATGAGATGCTCCATCCAGAATGGCTATTCCTATGGCTATCCACAGAGCACCTATACTGCCCATGTTTCTGCCAGCCCCAATCATCAGACTCTGCGTGTGACACCGCTCAACACACGGTTTGTAGTAGCAGCTCAGGGCGTCTTTGGCTATGAACTGAATCTCTGTGATCTGAATAAGGACACCCTTACAGAAATTAAGGAACAAATAGAGCTTTACAAGGCTCATCGTCATACCCTGCAGTACGGTCAGCTCTACAGAATGGGTGGGTCGGTAAACGAGAATTCTTTTGAAAAATACTCTGGTGGTTTTGTATCTGCCAGACTGGATACAGCTCTGCTCCGCACCAATATAGTAAGTGAGGACAGAACGGATGCGGTGGCTTTTTTGGTTAATGGCAGTGTAAAGGCCAATTACTCCCATACCTATCTTAAAGTGGACGGACTGGATGAAGAGGCCATATACCATGTGACCAATCAGAAAATGCAGCATTCCATTATGCGTATGGGGGATTTGGTGAACACTATGGCACCTATCCATATTAAACAGGATTCCTTCCTGCATCATACTCTGGCCAGGTTTGCCCATCTGGATGGTGAGACAGATGAATTTGCAGTGTCAGGCGCCTTACTTAAGAATGCGGGCCTTCAGCTGTCTCAAGCCTACACCGGCACCGGCTACGGCCAGAA